>VXPO01000095.1 GCA_009839505.1 Gammaproteobacteria bacterium | reverse complement strand
GGGCAGCGCGTTCTCGGAGCGTCCCCGGTGCAGTACCACCGCGAGGCGCAATAGCACGCAAAGGGCGATCAGGCTGGGCGACCCCTTGAGTTCCTCGATCGGAAACTTGCGGCGGTGGCAGCGTACGAGCATCGACAGGTTGTGCTGCTCCGGGCGGGAGAATCCTGGCAGGTCCATGTTGTCCAGCAGGTAGCCGCCGTGCTTGTGGTACTGGCTGTGGGCGATGTCCATGCCGATCTCGTGCAGCAGCGCGCCCCAGCGAAGCAACCGGGCGGCGGCAGGGCCGGAGAGGCTGCCGGAGGAGTCCGCATCGTCGACGACGCCGTTACTGTCCGTCCGTCCTCCCGCTAGGTTCTCCGCAAGATCCCAGGAAACCTGCTCGAGGATCTTTGCCACGGTCGTGGCCACACGCCGGGCGTGGTCGGTGTCGACGTGGTAGCGCCGCATAAGATCGGCGACGGTCGTCTCGCGAATGTCGTGGGCGTGAACGCGCCCCAAGAGATCGTGCAGCAGGCCTTCGCGGAGGGCACCGTCGGACACGGTCATGCTGTCGACCCCGAGTGCATCGACTATGGCGGACGTGATGGCCAACCCGCCGGGAAGAACCGGTGCCCGCTCGGCGTCGATCGACTCGAGGTCGATGTCGTCGATGTGTCCGGTCTGTACGAGGTGTCTCTCCAGGGCACGCAGTCCATCGGGAGTGATGCCCCGCTCTCCCGTGAGTTCAAGGATGGCATCGTGGACGGCCAGCAGCGTTCCCGATGCGCCGATCGCCGTGTCCCATCCCCGTGCCCGGTAGATCTCCTCGATCACCTCGAGCTCTTGGCGGGCGATGTTCCTCGCGTGGTCGAATCGGACCTGCTCGAGTCGGCCATCCTGGAAGTGGGTCGCTGACATCGACACGCATCCCATGTGCAGACTCTCCATCAGGTGCGGCTGGAACTGGCGCCCGAGGATGAGTTCGGTGCTGCCGCCGCCGATGTCCACGACCAGCCGAACCTCCGCACTATCCTCCAGCGGTTCGAGGGAGTGGGACACGCCAAGATAGATGAGCCGCGCCTCCTCGCGTCCGCCTATGATCTCCACCCGGTGACCGAGCGCCTGCTCGGCGGCATCGATGAAGTCCTGGCTGTCGCGCGCCTTGCGCAGGGTGTTGGTGCCGACCACGCGTACGTTCGCGGGGGGCAGGTCGCGGACGCGCTGGCCTAGGCGCTTGAGGCAGGCCAGCGCCCGGGCGACGACGCTTGGCGCGAGGCTGTTGTCGGCGGTAAGGCCCTCGGCGAGACGCACGGTCTCCTTGTGCCGGTCGACGACCTGCAGACGATCGCCGTGATCGTAGGCGACGATCAGGTGGAAGCTGTTGGAACCGAGATCGAGAGCGGCGTAGGGCTGGTCGGTGTCGCTGGCCTGAGTGTCTTGGGTAAGCGCCGCCACGTCCGATAGTCTACAGTCTATGGAGTGGGCTTTGTTGCATGAACAACTTCGATAGCCGTGCCTATCGCGACACGATGGGTCAGTACTGCACCGGAGTGGTGATCGTCACCGGCAATGAGGGCGGACGGCTGGTGGGGTTCGCTGCCCAGTCCTTCGTGTCGTTGTCGCTGGATCCACCGTTGATTGCGATCTGCCCGGCCAAGACGAGTACGAGCTGGCCGCGCATCCGGGCGGTGGGCCACTTCGGCATCAACGTGCTGGCCGACGACCAGGAGGCCATGAGCGAGGTGTTCGCACAGGCGGGTCGCGCCGCGGACGTCCCGTGGACCACCAACGCCACCTCGGCACCGAGACTGGCGGGGGTGATTGCCTTCGTTGAGTGTGACGTCGTGGCTGAGCACGACGCCGGTGATCACACCGTCGTCGTGGGGCGTGTGTTGGACTTCGAGACCCTGAGACCGGATACCCGTCCTCTGCTCTACTTCCGGGGCGACTACGGCGTCACCTGAAGCGAACGTCCGCTAGTCGCCTCAACCGGAGAAGCTAACAGCTCTTGGCGGCGGGGTCGGGTGGTGTTGTCCTAGGGAAACTTGTCAACCAGGCAACAGGGTTCGTGTAGTACTCGGCGTCCAGAAAGATCGCGTCGTCGATGAACCGGCAGGTCAGCGCGTGGATGTGGGTGTATGTCTGCGGCGACAGGTCGCAGGACACGCGATGCTGTGGGGCGGAGTACTTGGCGCGGTAGTCCTCGGCTACCCGCTCGAAGTGCGGTAGATGCTCGTCCGGGATTCGCCGCCACATGTCGCGATGCCGGTTGCGGATCGCTGGATGGGAGGTCCCCGAAGCGGCGACGGAGAGCCAACCGAGGGCGGCCTCGGTGTTGCGCTCGGTGCCGAGACCGCGTTCGTAGAGAAAGCTGAGACGCGCCTGGGCGAACTTGAAGCCCCGCTTGGCGGCGGCGAGCAGATACGGGAACGACTCCGCGTACTGTCCCTTGCGGTACAGGCAACTTCCTTGGCCGCGGACATCGTAGGTGCGCTGCATGTACTCGAAGTTGTGCGGTTTGAAGGGATCAACGGGTGCGCCGGAGACGATCAATTCTTCGGCAGAATGCTCCAGCAGGAACAGCGCCTGATCCGTTTGATCGCCGGATTCCTCCGGCAAGCTCGCGTTCTCGGCTGCGTTTGCCGCCAGCATGCAAAAAACGGGAGCGAGAAGCGAAAACGTCGTTGTCGCCTTGAGCATCGGTCACCTCGCCGCATGCGATGCGGGTGCGCTCGATACTACCCCTACTACACCAAGGCTTCCACCGGGATGGATGCGCCGTGGATGGAGTCCGCAGCCGATGACGCGAGGAACAGCACGACCCCCGCGATGTGCTCCGGGGGAACCCAGAGGTCGAACTTCGCCTTGGGCATGTCCGCGCGGTTGGTCGGCGTGTCGATGATGCTCGGGAGGATGCAGTTGACGTTGATGCCCTGGGTCTTCAGTTCGTCCGACAAGGTCTCGGTCAGGCGGATCACGACACTCTTGGACGCGACATAGGCGCCCATGGCGGCGGCTCCGCGCAATGCCCCCCGCGCACCGATGTTGACAATCTTTCCGGAGCCCCGCGCGACCATCCCGGGCACCACCGCACGGGTCATGTTGAGCACCGTGCGGGCATTCAGGTTCATCATGAAGTCCCAGGTGTCGTCCGATGTCTCGGCGACGGTGTCCCCCATGGTGAAGCCGCCCGCGATGTTCGCGAGGATGTCGATCTCGCCGATGTCGTTGACCGCGCCACGGGCACCCGCCGGATCGATGAGATCGGCGACGAGGGTGGGGTAGGGAGCGTCGTGTTCCACGATGTCGATCCCGGTCACCGTCGCGCCCGCATCGTGGAACGCGCGTGCCACCACGCCGCCGACCACACCAGCGGAACCAGTCACGACGACGCGCTTGCGCTCAAAATCTTCCATGGAACGAATACTCCGTTTGTTGCCAGGCAGTCAGCGACGCCTTGCTACCGGGAGAATTCGCGTAGCGAATTCTCGGCCGACCGCTCGCGGTAGGCAGCGACGCCCCGAAGCGGTCGCGTCGCTCATGGGGCTAGCGCCTCCAGTGTCTTCCAGTCGATTTCGCCGAACCGTCCTTCCCGGTGGACGGGTTGGATACAGACGTGGCTCGCACCGGCATCGAAATGCTCCTCGATCCGACGCCGGATCGTGTCCACGTCGCCCCAGGCGAAGGTCTCGCCGATGAACCTATCGGAGCCCTCGCCCTCGAGATCGTCCTCGGCCAAGCCCATGCGTCGCCAGTTGTTCCGGTAGTTGGGCAGGCCAAGGTAGGTCCGCGCGGTGGCGCGCGCCAGGGTGCGGGCCTTCTCGGGGTCGGTGTCCATCACCACCTTCTGTTCAACACACAGCCACTTGTCGGGACCGAGGATTTCGCGGGCCTGCCGGGTATGGGTCGGCGAGGAGAAATAGGGGTGGGCACCGTCGGTCGCCTCGCGTGCCAGTTCAAGCATTCGTGGTCCCAGGGCGGCGATCACCGTCGGCGGCTTGGCTCCGGGCTCGATGCCTGAGAAAGGGGACGTCGCCATCTTCGCCAAGTAGTCGCGCATGGTGGCGACGGGCTTGCCGTACGCGAGGCCCCGGAGACCTTCGACCAAGGGTTTGTGAGATACCCCTAGACCCAGCAGGAAGCGGTCCTCGGACTGTTCGGCGAGTGTCTTCTGAGCTTGCAGGGTGACGCCGGGCTCGCGGTGGTAGATGTTGGCGATGCCGGTGGCGACGATCAGCCGCTCGGTATTGGCCAGCAGCCAGGCGGCATGCGCGAAAGGATCGCGGCCCACGGTTTCGGGAATCCACAGTGCCGCGTAGCCCAGTTCCTCGATTCGCCGCGCGGCGGACGCGGCATCGCGCGCCGACATGGCGTCGGTGAAATACCAGACACCGATCCTGCCGAGATCCACGGGCTATTTGCCTTGGAAGTTTCCGGGGCGGCGCTCTGCCACGGCGCGGATGCCCTCGGCGGCGTCCTCGGTGGCACGCAGCCACTGCTGTTCGGCAAGTTCATGATCGGTGGCGGCGGCGATGCGTTCCGCGAGTCCTTGACGTACCGTGGCGCGTACCGAGCCGATGGCCAGCGGCGCGTTCTCGGCGATCTCTCCCGCCATTGCGGTTGCCGCCGAACGTACCTCGTCCAGGGGAACGAGTTGGTCGATCAGGCCAAGCGCGAGGGCTTCCTCGCCCTTGATGCGGCGACCGGTCAGGAACATCAGGTTGGCGGTCTGCTGGCCGATGAGATTCGGCAGCGTCACGGTGAGGCCGAAGCCGGGATGGATGCCGAGCTTGACGAAGTTGGCGGCGAAGCGCGCCTCCGGGGCGCCAACCCTGAAGTCGGCGGTCAGTGCCAGGCCGAGTCCGCCGCCGACGGCCGCACCTTGAACCGCGGCGACCACCGGGGTCTTGGCGGAGAACAGCCGTACGCCTTCGCGGTAGAGCTGTCCCGTGGTGCTGCGGAAGCCGTCCTCGGTAAACTCCTCGTTGCCGGAGCGATCCTCGCGGCCCGAGCCGAAGTTGGCACCGGCGCAGAACGACTTGCCGTTGGAGCACAGGACCACGGCCCGGCAGCGGGGATCCTCGTCCAGCTCGCCGTAGGCGTCGGCGATCTGGGCGATCAGGTCGCGGTCGAAGAAATTGTGCGGTGGCCGGTCGATCTCGACCGTTGCGATGTGGTCGGTCAAGCTGACGTTGATATCGGCAAAAGCGCCGGACATGGAGAATCCTCAACCGAAAGGGAGACGCATGGTAGCAGACGTCGCAAACGCGCCACGCGCCCCGGATACGGCCGCCGACCATGCCTGAGTTTCCCGATCTGACGGTCTACGTCGAGAGTTTGGAGCAGCGGATCCGGGGCCGGCGCCTGACGGGCATCCGTATCGCCAGCCCGTTCCTCCTGCGCACGGTTTCGCCGGGTGTCGACGACGTGGTCGACCGCGAGGTCAAGGGCGTGCGTCGGCTCGCCAAGCAACTCGTCATGCACCTGGTCGGCGAGATGTTCATCGTGATTCACCTGATGATCGCCGGTCGGCTGCGCTGGTACGACGCGCCCCGCCCCGTTCCCAAACGCAATGGTCTGGCGGCGTTCGATTTCGATGCCGGCACGCTGATCCTGACCGAGGCGAGCAGAAAGAAGCGGGCGTCGTTGCACCTTGTCGAGGGCGTCGATGCCCTTGCATCTCTCGACCCGGGAGGCGCGGAGATCTTCGCGATCGACCTCACTGAGTTCGGCGAACGCCTCGTGGCAACGCCCCACACGGTCAAGCGGGCGCTCACCGACCCCCGAACGTTCGCGGCAATCGGCAATGCGTACAGCGACGAGATCCTGTTCGAGGCCCGGTTGTCGCCGTTCAAGCTGGGCCGTCGCATGTCCGATGAAGAGGTACGGCGTTTGTACGACGCCTGCCGCGCGGTGCTGGCCCGCTGGACCGACACCCTGCGCGCGGATGCCCGCGGCAAGTTCCCCACCAAGGTGACGGCGTTCCAGCCGGCGATGGCGGTTCACGGCAAGTACCGACAACCGTGTCCCGTGTGCGGCGCGCCGGTGCAGCGCGTGGTGCGCGCGGAAAACGAGTTCAACTACTGCCCCGGGTGTCAGACGGACGGCCGGATCCTCGCGGATCGTTCGCTCTCAAGGCTATTGAAGGACAGCTACCCCAAGCGCATCCCGTAGCCGTCCCGTGTTCAGCGAGAGTCCTGCCGCCCTTCGCGCAAGGCCGTGGACGAAATGTCGATGCGGAACTCCGCTTCCGGAACGCCGGTGCAGATTGCCGCCAGGGGCTGCGGCAGATTCATGTCGTCAAGCGTCTGGAAGGCGGCGCCGTCGGCGCGCCCGTAGACCAGGAACGAGCAGCCCATGGCGGCCATCTCGCGGATTGCCTCGTCGCGCTCCGGTAGTCCGCCGTAGTATTCCGGCGAGGCGACTCGTTGCAGCGTGTCCGTACCGACGACGAACACCGTTGCGCCGAGGGCGCGGGCCTTGGCTAGGAACGTCGGCGCGTTGGTGACGACGATTTCGCCGGCGTCGAACTGGGCCAATCGGTCGTTGAGTTCGATGTAGTCCAGGGGCGGTTTGTCGACGTTGGCGATGCACAGTTCGTAACCGACGCGTCCGCCAAGCCGTCGCTCCGCATCGCTGCGCAACCTCGAGTGTCCCTCGTGAAGCGGATTGAACGCCCCTGGCAGTAGGGCATCGAAGTCCGCCGTTGCGACGTGAGATCGCCTACCGAGCATGAGATCCGCGAAGCCCGGCTTGGCGTGGGCGACTGTGCCGGCTAGCTTCGCCGGTGCACCGACCCCGAGCGCGGCTGCCAATGCGGCGAGGGCGGTCTGGGTCACGGTGCGCTCTTCGTCGGCTCGGGACCCTGCATCTTTCTCAAGCGCCAAGTCCCAGGTTTGGGTGGTCGCGGCATCGTGGAAGGCAAGATGGGCGCGGTGCTCGCCGCGCTTGGGCTTGACCGTGCGCAGCGACGCGGTAACCGCGAACCCGAAGTCGCCGCCCAACTCGGTCGCGCGGACGAAAGCCCGCATGGCCAAGGCCCTCGCGGTCTCGTCGCTGCAAGCCTGTGGCGGCGAGAACCCGAGCCAGTCGACGAGCGAGCCCTCGGCGTAGGGGACGTTGGCTTCCAACACCGTGGCCGAGGCTCCAGCCACACTGAGCAGCGCCGAGAGCACACCCGATCCGCCCCCGGTCACGGTGAGCACACCCCGCCGGGGAGACTCGTGGATGGCCGTGATCAGTGTGCCGAAGTCGCACCGGCTGCTAGTTGGCGTCATCGTCGAGAAACGCCTTGATGACCGTCAGGAACTCGTCGAGTTGGTCGTGGTGCACCCAGTGCCCGGCATTGTCCACGCCCACCGAATGGGCAGCGCGAAAGTAGTCGAGCCGACCATCCTCCTCGGGGTCGGACGCCCAGGACTCGGTGCCGTGGATCAACAGCGTCGGACAGGTGATGCGCCGGTAGAGGCCGACCGTCTGCCGCGCCGACAGGCCGAGAGGCGACCAGGCGCGCATGTAGTTGTCGAATTTCCAGCTGTAGGTGCCATCCTCGTTTTGGTTGCTACCGTGGATGGTGAGGTGACGCGCCTGGTCTGCGGTCAGGTGCGGATTGGCCTGCTGCATACGCTGGAAGGCATCCTCCAGGGTGGCGTAGCGCTTTGGAATGCGCCCCGACAGTTGGCGCAGGTTCTCCACCCACCCGACGAGCCGCTCATGGCCTGGAATCGAGTCATCCGCGACGGCCGGCGAAGTGCCCATGCCCTCGATGGAGACGAGCTTCTGCACGTTCTCCGGATAGAGGCCCGTGAACGCCAGCGCCACGGATCCGCCCATGGAGTGCCCGATGACCACAATGTCGTCGAGTCGGGCCTGGCGCACCAGTTGAGCAATGTCGTAGACATAGTCGATGGTCGTGTAGGCACCGCCTACCAGCCATTGGGAGTCGCCATGTCCGCGGAGGTCCGGCGCGATGATGTGGTAGTCCGACTTCAACTCGTGGGCAACCCAATCCCAATTGCGACAGTGGTCGCGACCTCCGTGGACGAGCAGCATGGCGGGAGCGTCCTCGTTACCCCAGTCCACGTAGTGCAGGCGAAGCCGTTGGGAGAAGTAGATGTGGGATGTGGGGCCGCCCTTGAGCATGGAAACGGTTGGCGGGGAGGGTTGAGCCACCGGCGTTGCTCCGGACAAGTGTCGTCTCGGCGGGAGAGTGTACCAGCCGGTCCGCGTCCGGCCGGCGTCGGAGAGGCCCGGGCGACCGGTCATCGCGGCATGAATTTGGACGGTCACAGCCGCCTCCGTTCTGTTGTATGCTCCAACCTCAGCCGACGCAACAGGCGCCGCAGGCGCATCGCCGTCAAAGGACTGCGCATAGTGGGGGGACCCAAAACAATCGTCGGCATGGTTAGGAGGAGCACTAATGACGCTTTCAACACAGTTCTCTCGTTTGGGAGGCGCCGTTCTCGCGGGGCTGTTCATCATCGGACTGGCCGGCTGCGAACAGGCTGCCGAAGCCCCTGCTGAAGAGGAGGAGATGCCGGCCACCGAAGTCGAGGCGGCTGAAACGGTACCCGCCACCGAGGTCGAGGCCGCTGAGGAGGCCGCTGAGACGGTACCTGCCACCGACGTCGAGGCTGCCGAGACGGTACCCGCCACTGAGCTCGATGCCGCCGAGGCACCGGCCGAGGAAGCAGCTGCCGAGGGCGAGGAAGCACCCGCCGAGGAAGCAGCCGCCGAGGGTGCCGAGGAAGGCTAAGACACGCCTAGTCCTGCGCTCGGCTTGATTGTCCTCCTGCCGAGCGCAGGGATCCGGAACACGGGCGAATCGGCGCTTCGATCGTCCCGTTCATCGTGACCGACATGTCGGTCAATTCGCCCGGGCGTTGATCGTCCCGGGCTTTCTTGCTTGTAACAACCACTTCAACCAGCGAGCGCCCCGGCAGCAGCGCCTCGCTGAGCTTCAAGTGGGAATTCTAAGGGTTGTCCATGGCACAGCGGTGACGGGGTTATCCACGCTTTGTCCACGGCGACGATCCTCAGACAATCAAGTCGCGGTGGGCAAAGGGTGGGTAACCCCCTCGACGACCGTGGCCGAGGGATGGGCAACCCAGACGGACAAACCCTCGGCCAACAGCCCAAGGCGGCCACGAACATCGCCCAGTTCAATCAGTCGGGCGTCGGGTTGCCCACCCTTTGCCCACCGTGCCTCGTTTGACTTGAGGACCGGCCCCGTGGACAAAGCGTGGACAACCCGATCGAACATCGCCCTTTTCAAACTCGCGGGTGCGGCGAACGTCACGGATGGGCACGGTCGTCAAGCGACGTGATGACGTTGGGAAAGTTGGCCGTCGTCACGATCACGGCCTCGGCGGCGTGGGGGAATGTCTCGTAGAAGGCATCGAGGGCGTGCATGGTCCGTTCCGTGGCCCCGTCGACGGTTACTTGGATGGGCGTCGGGACGTTGTCTGTCTGAACGACGAAGTCCACCTCGCCGGTCGAACGCCAATAGAAGACGTCGCGGTGACGCTTTTTGAGTTCGACGAACGCGGCGCACTCGAGCGCCTTGCCTAGATCGTTGCCGGTACGGGTCACCGCGATGCGGCGTAGTCCGTTATCGACCGGATAGTACTTGCGATTCCTCTGCGCGCGTTTGCGTTCCGAGTAGGCAAACCAGGGACAGGAAAACAGCAGGTAGGCCTGCTCGCAGGCGTCGAGGTAGCCCGCCACGGTTTCGACGGCAATCCCGCTCGCGGCGGCGATGCGGCGCAGGCTGAGTTCGGAACCGGCCGACTCGAAGACCATCTGGACGATCTGTCGAAGCGCGAGCGACGACCGGGCCCGGACCCGCTCGCGCACGTCGCGCTGCAGGATGTCCAGGAAGTACTGCCGCAGGAGTTGATCCCCGTCATCGCTCGCGAGCGGTTCCGGAAAGCCTCCGCAATCGAGGTGGTCGGCTACCGTTCCGTCTGCGTGCACACGCTGGAACTCCGCGAAGTCGAAAGGGAAGAGTTCAACCGTGATGTGCCTGCCGGTAAGCACCGTGGCCAGCTCGCCGGACAGAAGATGGGCGTTCGAACCGCTCACCACGAACTGCATGCGCCCGGGTCGTTCGAGCTTTGTCCGTAACCACCGCTCCCAGCCTTCGACCCACTGGATCTCATCGAAGAAGATCGTGAGCGGGTTCGCTTCCGGACGCAGGGTGCTGAACAGGTACGTCAGACGTTCCAGCGTGTCGAAGTGAAGCGAACCCGCAAGACGGGGATCTTCGAAGTTGACGAACAGACAGTCGCGACGCTTGAGCCGATACCTGCCGATCAATTGGGTAAGCAGCGTGGACTTGCCACAGCGACGGACACCTTGGATGACCAAGGCCGTACGTTTCGACAACGAATTCGGGAGCTCGACGGTGCGCTCGATGGACGCAGGCGGGGGCTGGTCCCAGAAGCTCCAGGTGGCGGCGACATCCAGCAGGTCCTGGTCGTTCATCTGTCGAACTAACTCTACAGTTCTTGTATTGTCGACTGTACTAGACATAGTGAGTATCGTCTAGTTAACTCGACAGTGGGCAGGACGAGTTCTCAAAACCGGTGAGCGGGGAACTGCCCGAAAACACCTGCGGTGGCCGCCACGTCGGGCTTGAACCCACGGCCTCGTTTTGCGGTAGACTGCTTTTTCTTGCGGCCTGACAAACAGGCTGTCAGGCCACTAAACCTAGTTTGAGGGGGAGAAAGACGAATGGCCGTACGAGATGTCGTAGTCGTAGACAGTGTCCGCACGGGCCTTGCCAAAGCCCATCGCGGCAGTTTCAACCTGACGCGATCCGATGACATGCTGGCCCACCTGATCGACTCGCTGCTCGACCGGAATCCGAAGATTTCCGCGGGCGAGGTCGAGGACGTGGTCGTGGGGGCCGCCAACCACACCGGCGAGCAGGACGGCAACCTGGCGAGACTCGCCGTGGTGCTTTCCAAGCTGCCGATCACGACGGCAGGAATGACCATCAACCGATTCTGCTCGTCGGGACTGCAGTCCATCGCCATCGCGTCGAACCAGATTGCCTCCGGGCAGACCCAGGTGGCCATGGCCGGCGGCGTTGACTCGATCTCCATGGGTGCCCGCCAGCAGCCGGGTAAGTCGCAGCGCAACCAGCGCCTTATCGACGAAAAACCCGAGATCTTCATGGCCATGGGCAACACGGCGGAAGTCGTCGCCCGCCGCTACCAGGTCACGCGCGAAATGCAGGACGAGTACGCCCTGCAGAGCCAGCTGCGCTACGCCAACGCGCAGACGTCCGGCTGGGTCGACGAGGAGATCGTGCCGATGACGGTCACCATGAAGAAGGTCGACCGGGAGACCGGGGAAGAGAGCTTCGAGGAAGTGACCGTCGATCGCGACGAGTGCAATCGCCCGACGACGACCATCGAGGGTCTTGCCGGCCTGCCGCCGGCTTTCGAGGAAGACGGCACGGTGACTGCGGGTAACGCCTCGCAGCTTTCCGACGGCGCCTCGATGACCCTGTTGATGAGTGCCGAACGTGCCGAGCAGCTCGGCGTCGAGCCCATGGGTATCTATCGGGGCTTCTCGGTGGCAGCCTGCGAGCCGGACGAGATGGGCATCGGTCCGGTGTACGCGATCCCGCGCATGCTGGAGAACGCCGGTCTGCGCAAGGAAGACATCGACCTTTGGGAGTTGAACGAAGCATTCGCCTCCCAGTGCGTGTACTGCCGCAACGAGTTGGATCTCGACAACGACAAGTACAACGTCAACGGCGGCAGCATCTCCATCGGTCATCCGTTCGGCATGACCGGGTCGCGTTGCACGGGAACCGTCCTGCGCGAACTCGAGCGTCGCCAGCAGCGCTACGGCGTGGTGACCATGTGCATCGGCGGCGGACAAGGGGCGGCCGGACTCTTCGAACGCGCGTAGGGGCGACCCTTGTGGTCGCCCTCCGGGGACCCTTGCGGTCCCCTCCCGACCCTTGTGGTCGCCTGCGCCGGTCACCCCACGGTGCCGGTTGGCCAGAACGTGCAGCCACGCATCCGCCAGGGATGCGTGGTCTGCCCTAGGGCTTATCAGCGCTTCCCTTGGGGCGTTTAGTCGTCCCCAAGGGTTTCTCATCCCGCGCGAAACATTTTGATACGGCCCGGTGGTTGGCCAACGACCGCGTTTTGGGGGAAACTCGGCGTGGCGTTGTCGGGTATCCAGGGACATGGTCAACGGCTCTTCACGGGCAATTCGCCTGCGCAGGATGCGCAACTTCGCGCTTGCCGTTGCCGGGACGTCGTTGCCCTTGGCGTTGGCGGCGGAGGAGGAGGTGCACCCCGAACCTGCGTCGGAACCCATTGAGGAACGCGACGCGCCGGCGTCGAATCCCTACGCCGCTCTAGACGACGAAGAGTTGGGCGCCTTGGCGGCGTCGTTTGAAGATCTCGACCAGGATGAACGCCGCTGGTTCTTGACGGAAGTCCGCAAACGCATGTCCTCACGAGGCGAACGTCCGCGCATCCCCGTCACGGACCGCGGCCGTTTCGGCCGTGTCCGCGAGGCCAGCGCAATGGTCCGTGAGGTCCGCCTAGAGGAGCCAGAACCCCTGGTCGTGATCTCGGTCGAGTCGGAGGTCTACGGGAGCGGTCTCGAACGACCTTCGCGGACCGACCCCGAACCGGTGTCGGCCACGTCGCAACCGACCGAAGAGCCCGCGACACTGCCGCGCAACTGACCTCTTGGGTCGGGCAACAGAGGTCGAAGGTGAGCGAACGGGCCAAACTCCTCGTCGTCGATGACGACCCCGAGCTGCAGGAGTTGATCACCGCATACCTCAGTAAGCAGGGTTACGAACTGGTTGCCGTCGGCGACGGTCGAGCGATGGACCAGGCGCTTGGTTCTGGGGACATCGACCTTGTCATCCTCGACCTGATGTTGCCGGGGGAGGACGGTCTGTCCATTGCGAAACGCCTGAAGCACACCACCGACATCCCGATCATCATGGTCTCCGCCCAGGGGGAGGATGTGGATCGCATCGTCGGCCTGGAAATCGGTGCCGATGACTACATCGGCAAGCCGTTCAACCCCCGTGAACTGCTCGCACGCGTTCGCGCGGTGTTGCGGCGAACGGGACTGGGTGCCTTGCCCGGCGGTCCCATGCGGGTCGTCGAATTCGGCGAGTTCCGGCTGGACCTCAATGCCCACCAGCTTTCGAAGAACGGCAGCACGGTCCCCCTCACTTCGGGCGAGTTCGACCTGCTCGGCATTCTCGTCCGCCATCCGAACAAGGTGCTCGATCGCGATCGGATCCTGGATCTTCTCACCGGCGCCGAACGCTCGCCGTTCGACCGTAGCATCGACGTACGCATCACCAGACTGCGCAGCAAGATCGAACCGGATCCCTCGTCCCCGGTATTCATTCGGACGATCTGGGGCAAGGGCTACATGTTCTGCCCCGATGCGGCCTGATCTGTTCCGTAGCCCACCCCGGCGGGGTCCGTCCACCCCGAGTTATCCTTAACCCGCATATTTCACCGGATCACGCGATCGGACCTGGCCTGTGAAGCAGCCCGCCACACTACTGGCGCGGACCAACCTCGTGCTTGGCGTCAGTGCCACCGCGCTGGCGTTGACTTCCATCATCGCGCTGGCCGTGTTCGTGATCTTGCCCATCGAAAACCGGTCCGCCGACGACGAGGCGGGCCTCATCGTGCTGTCGGCCAAGACCTGGGTCGAATTGGAGGCCGCGAGGCGTCCGGCCTTCGAAATCGAGCTGCTGCAGAATCACGACCTGATCATCTCGGCCGAACGCCGAAACCTGCCTCTCGTGGAAGAGGGCAATCGCTACTAC
Source organism: Gammaproteobacteria bacterium (assembly GCA_009839505.1). Lineage (GTDB taxonomy): Bacteria > Pseudomonadota > Gammaproteobacteria > Pseudomonadales > Azotimanducaceae > VXYL01. The sequence goes on along the minus strand of VXPO01000095.1, from coordinate 14,502 downwards.
GAATTGATCGAGTCCAAACTGAGCGAGCGACTCGACAACCCCGTGCGGCTGATGGAGAGCGACGAGTTGCTGTGGGTGGACGTGCCCATGGGGAACTACGTCATGCAGATCGGCTTTTCGTCGCAACGCAGGGACGTGCAGCCCGTGTACGTGGGCATCGTGATCATCCTGATCGGCGCAATCATCGTCGCGGTCACATCCGGTTTCATTGTCCGCCGACTCGCCGGTCCGTTGTCGCGCACTGCCGAGGCCGTGGAGGCGTTTCGCGGTGCGGGGGGCTTCCAGGACCTGCCCGAGGAGGGGCCGGAGGAACTCGTTACGCTGGCGGCGAGTTTCAATGCGATGGCACGTGACGTGACCGAACTCCTGTCCAACCGAACCACGCTCCTGGCGGGAATCTCCCATGACCTGCGCACCCCGCTGACGCGCATGCGTTTCGCCGTGGAACTGTTGCCGGACGACGTCGACCCCGAGGTCGTGGAGCGTTTTGAACGCAACCTGACCGCCATGGAGGAGCTGATCTCGGATGCCTTGCGGTTCTCCCGGGGTGCCGGCGAGGAGCCGCATGACGTCGCATTCCGCGAGTATCTCGAGGCCGTCGTGGCCAACATCGACGACGAGTTGCACATCGACTGGCGGGGGCCGATTCCGGACTCCGTGTCGATCGCCACCGGCGCTTTCCAACGCGTCGTGGGGAACCTCGTCCGAAATGCACAGCAGCATGGAGGTGGGGCGGAAGTCTTCGTCGATTGCGAAGATGAGCTCGCGCTCCACGTGATCGACGACGGCCCCGGTATTCCCGAGTCGGAACGGGACAAGGTATTCCAGCCCTTCTATCGTCTGGACAACTCGCGAAGCCGCGCCACCGGCGGCAGCGGTCTGGGGCTCGCGATCGTGTACCAGCTCTGCCAAGCCCACGGCTGGTCGGTCACATTGGCTAGCGGAGCGCGCGGCGGCACCGATGCCTGCGTCGTCGTGCGCTCGGGACCTCCTATGCACTAGAAGCGGCCCGCTAGGGTGGAGTCAGTAACAAAATGACACCAACTCACTACGCCGGCGAAATTGGCGAGTAACAACCACCCAAGTACGGTTGGGTCGGATCGAGCCTCAACGGTTCGGTTCGCGAGTCTCATCTGCCGGTCCCCTCTCGGATCGTTGTGATCCGATTTCCCGGAACCCCGCAAGGGGTTCCGGGGTTTACCCGTCATTGGTCGCACCGTCCTCCACTGTACCAACCGCGCGCGGTCGCTTACGCTCCCGTTCGCGTTTGCTGCCTGGGAGGACGGGCTTGTTGAAATTCCACGAGATTCTCTTCGAGATCGATGGCCCGATGGCGCTCGTCACCATCAACCGTGCCGAACGGCACAACGCTATTTCGCTTGCCACCCTGAACGAACTGCAGCGCGCGGTCGCTGAGGCGGCCGACGACGACGCCGTCAAAGTCATCACGATCACCGGTGCGGGTGGGCGAGCGTTCGCCTCGGGCTCGGATCTTTCGGAAGTGCTCGACCGTGACTTGGCGAAGGCGCTGGAACCGATCGTCCAAGGGCTCGCCGACCAGCTCGCGCGCACGCCGAAACCCACGATCGCGGCAATCGACGGCATCTGCATGGGTGGGGGCCTGGAGGTTGCCCTCGGTTGCGACTTGCGCATAGCGACGCCACGGTCCCGGTTCGCCACGCCCGAGGGCAAACTGGGCATCATTCCCGGTGGGGGCGCCACGGCCCGTCTGCCGCGGCTCGTCGGCCGCGGCTGGGCGATGGAGATGCTGCTGATGGGCGAGCCCATCGACGCCGAGCGAGCGCTGTCCATCGGCTTGATCACGCGGGTGGTCGACCCGGATGAACTCGTTGCCGAGGCGCGGCGCATGGCGGAGCACCTCGCGGCTCTCGCCCCGTTCGTGCCGCGCACGATGAAGGCGATGGTGCACTTCGGCATGGAGGCGAGCCTGGCCGGTGCTTTGATGTTGGAAAAGTACGCCCAAGGCGCCTTGGTTCAGACCGAAGACAAGCACGAGGGCATCACGGCGTTCCTGCACAAGCGCAAGCCGAAGTTCAGGGGCAGGTAGTAGTACGGGCGACCGCGCGCCCGCCAGGGCGCGTTGTGGTCGCCCGTTCTACCCATCCGAGGGGCGGTGACTGGGCGACCACAAGGGCTGACGCAATACAAGAGCGCGGTCTGGTCACCGGGTCTGCGTCAGGACAACGCGCCGATCCGCCCGCGCCAGAACGCGTTCGTCGTGTGACGCCGCGACTATCGTGGCCCCGGTCGCCCGCAGGTTGTCGAGTACACGCCCTTGCAGGTCGTCGTTGAGATGCGCGGTCCCTTCGTCGAGAAGGACGACGGCCGGTTCCCTGTAGGCAGCCCGGGCGATCATCACGCGCTGCCGTTGCCCACCCGAAAGAGTGGAACCCATGTGTCCCACCAGGGTCAGGTATTGCATGGGCAGGCGTTCGATCTCGTCGTGCAGACACGCCAGCCTCGCCGCCGCTTCGACGCGGTCGAAGTCCACGTCTTCCGTATCGACAGCGATGTTCTCGACAAGGTTGCCGGAGAACAGGTCGTCGTCCTGCATGACGACGCCTAGTTTCCGTCGATAGTGCCGCGTGTCGAGCCTGGCGAGTTCCATGCCATCGACCAGGATCGTGCCCGCCTGCGGCGCTGCGAGGCGGCAAAGCAGCTTGATGAGCGTGGACTTACCGCAGCCCGACGCCCCTTCGATCGCCACAAATTCGCCGGGCGAAACCTCAAGGTCGAAGTCCTCGAGGATGTTCGGTGCGTCGTCGCCATAGGCGAAGCGAACACCCCGGACCTCGATGCGGCCCGCCAGCGGTTGTCCCGTTCCGGCGTCGGGGGAAGACGGTTCGCGCTCCTCTACGGCTATATCGGCAATGCGCTCCCGATGCAGCCGCAGCATGCGCAGGTTGATCAGCGATTCGATTAGGGACTGAAGACGGAGTGCGAATATCCCGGCGTAGGAAGAGAACGCGAACAGCATCCCCAGTGTGAACTCCCCCTGGATCACCTTGCCGGCGCCGAGCATGAGAATGACCACCGTTTGCACGGTGCCAACCGTCCCGGTGGCGAAGAGGACATGAGCGCGGAAACGTGCAAGCCGGTTCTGCGCGTTGATTTCGGCGACGAAGCGTTCCCCCCAGACGTCCTCTCTATGGGCTTCAGCGCCGAGCAGCTTGATGGCTCGTTGCCGTTCCACGTTCTCTATGAAGCTGGTGTCTTCCAGCGCCGCTGCGGCGATCGTCTCCCGGGTCAGTTCGCGCAGCCACCCGAACGTTCCGAGCCGTATCCCCGCCATCAGGACCAGGAAGGCGCAAAGTGCTAACGCCAGATCCCGGGAATAGGCGAGGAGAATGCCCAGCGCCCCGAATGCCATGGCCGCATCCACGAGCATTGCGAACGCCCCTGTCATCAGGAAACGACGAATAGGTTCGGTCGATGCGAACCGCGACATCACGTCGCCGGTATGGCGTGCCACGAACCAGGAATCGGGAAGACGGAGCAGATGGTGGCCGAGACTGACGACCATGCGGAACGACAACGTGTTGCCGACGTACTGCACGAGCAGCGTCCGTAGCCACTGCGTTGCAACCGAAGTGAATCCGACCAGCCCGAACCCGAGCGCGAGTGCCATCACCAGGTTCCAGTCTCCCTGCCGCACACCCTGGTCGACGGTGAACTGCACGTTCAGCGGCAGCGTTAGCGCGAACGCCTGAAGCGCCAGGGTCATTACGAAGACGCCCGTGAGGGAACTGCCCAGTCCGCGGAACGCGGGCAGGAACGTCCCGAGAGGCATGGCCTCGACGGCTTTTCTCGGCGTCAGCGACGATGTGGGAACGAGTTCGAGCGCGACACCCGTGAAGCATTCGTTCAACAGGCGCAGGGGAATCCGCCGAGTCCCCACGGCGGGATCGGCGATCTTGGCCCAGCGACGGCCGACGGCCAGTAGCACGACGAAGTGGTTGAACTCCCAGTGCAGGATCGCCGGCAACCGAAGCTGTGGGAGTTCGCGAAGGTCTGCGCGAACGGCCCGGGTCTGGAATCCCAGTTGCTCCGCATAGTCGCGCAGGCTCGCCAACGTCGTGCCCCGCGACGAAACGCGGAATCGGGACCGGTACTCGCGTAACGTCTCCCGGTGGCCGTGGTAGCCGGCCACCATCGACAGGCACGCCAAGCCGCACTCGGCGTTGTCCGCCTGCATGACTAAGGAAAGCCGCATTATCGACGCGCCTTTGAGGACTCGCTAGATGCGAGCCGCCGCGCCGCGCAGCGGGTCGATCAGCCAGTCGATCACGGTGCTGCGGCTGTTCACGAGATCGGCCGTAACCGTCATGCCGGGGCGCAGCGTACGCCGCTGGTCTTCGTACAGGTCGAAACCTTCCGGAAACGCCACGTCGATGCGGAAGGCCGCGTTCGATGCACCTTGCGCGGTCATCTCAATCGGATTGAGGATCGTCTCCGAGACGGATGTCACTAGGCCTGTCTGTGCGCCATGGCGTTCGTACGGAAAGGCGTCCAGATACACCCGCACCTCCTGACCCACGGCGACGGTCCCCATCGCAGCGGCCCCGGCAAAGAGTCGAGCTTCGAAGTCGACTTCGGTCGGCAGAATGTCCAGAAGCGGCTCCCCCGGTCGGATCCACTCGCCGCTGCGCGCGCGAATCGAGGCGATCCGCCCATTGCGCGGTGCAAGTATTCGACCGTCGCGGTCGGCTAGAAGGCGGGACTCGTCCATCGCCAGCGCGTGCAGCCGTTCCAGGATCACTGCTCGGTGTTCCTGCCGCTCGGATTCCAGACGTCGGCGGTGCAGCGGCAGCGCGTGCAGGGAGGACTGCGCGCGTTCCAGGTTCTGGTGCTTGGAGGCCAAGGCGGCGCGTTGGGACTGTACGCGATCATCGAGGAGCATCGCGTCGGACTCGGCGAGCGCGCCCGTCTCCACAAGTTGCAGGCCCTTGTCGTGTTGGCGGACCGCGATGGCGAGTCGCGTGGCCAGCGCCCGCGTTTCGACGCGCAGCTCTCTGATTTCGTTTTCGTTGGCGGCGTGTGTGTTGTCGAGCAGGTCCTGCTCGTTGTCGAATCTCGCGTCCAGTGCGTCGAGTTGCGCCTGCAACGCTACACGCCGTTCCTTCAAGTCCGACAGAAGCTTGGCTTCCAGAGGCTGTCCCGCCTCGAAGCCGTCGCCGGACGCCAGTTCGAACAGGACGTCGCCGACCGCCACGAGGTCGTCCTCGGCCACGACGCAGCGGCGTATCAGGGAAACGGACCCTGCCGTCACCCTGATCCAGCCTTCCGATGGCGCGAGGTAGCCGGACACCTTCTGTTTGTCCGCGAATGGAAACAGCGCCGCGAACGCGATCAAGGTGCCGACGGACACGGAAGCCGTCGCCGTCAACAGCGCCCCGGAGAGGGGTTTCGACAACAGGGGCGGCTGCCACGGATTGGAACGTAGACTGGCTAGGGCCTCGGCGCGGAAGAGGTCGGTGTCCAAACCTAGGGCGTCTCGCGAGTACCCGAGCGCGGCTCGTGGGTACACGAGCCGTCAAGGAGCAGAATCGAGCACTTGCCCATCTGCAACCTGAGTGCAAGCATCAAAGGCGCTCGTGGAGTCTAGGGTGGCGTAGAGGCCGGGACGAAGTACAACCGGAACGGCGCGAGTTCCCAGCCGAACGCCTCGAACCGGGACAGCCAATCCATGCCGAGGACCATCTCGTGGGCGTCGCCAACGTCGGGGAGGCGGTCGCCGTGCGGGGCGCAGCTGGCCTCCAGGGCTGGGTGGCCGCCGAGCCGTAGGGGTACCCCCTGTAGGCGCTGGGCGAGTGAGGAAGTGCACACGTTCTCGCGTGCGCCGGTGTCGACGAGCGCTGTGACCGGCTCGCCGCCGGGGCCGGCGACGAGTATGGTCGGCTGGCCGGTTGTGGGGTCGAGCCGCGCCTCGAACGGCGCCCGCCCGTCGACGCACGGTCCCAAACCGCCGAGATGCAGCCGGTCGTCCGCCAGCGCGAAACAGGCTGCGGGGTAGCGCAGCAGGATATCGATTCCGAGTTCGAACTCCTGGTCGTGGTCGTCGCGGGCGACGGCCAGCACGCGCGGCTCGGTGACGTCGCCGAGGGTCAGGTTCCTCAGCACGACCTCGCGGACGCGCCGCTCACCGCCGTCCCGTCGCGTCTCGGTGTACGGGTCGCCCACGACCTCGTAGTCCACGGCCTCCATGTCCGCCCAATTCCGCCGAAATCCCGAGTTCCGCGCGCCGGTGTCGAGCAGGGCAGGCGTCGTCCTGCCGCCGACGTCGACGTCGGTCCGCGGCCAGGGGTCGCCGGAAGACCCGTCGAACCGCAGCGGCCCCGCGCCGGGGGGGTGCCACGGGAGCCGTCGGGCGGGGCCCAGATAGGCGCGGCCGCGATGCTGCTGGGCGAGCCACCGCCGGCAGGGCTCCGACTCGAGATCCTTGCAGATGCCGCCGAGGAAGGCGAGGTCGGGAGCGGCCCTGCCGGCGAGCCAGGCAATACGCCAGATGTCGGGGCACGGCTGCCGGGCGCAGAAGGCGTTGCGGGCACTCGTCGCCTCCCGCGACATCAGCGCCACCCAGGATGCTTCCCGGAGGCTGGTCCACGTGGCCGTGAAGTCTCCTTCGCCGGCGGCTCGGGCCGCAGCCGCAAGCCGTTCCTCGAGAAACTCCCGCCGTCTCTCCTGTTTGGTCGTGGCGTCGGAGCCCATGACGATCGGGCCCGTGCGGGGCACGAAGTACATGCGGAACGGGTCGAGTTCCCAGCCGAACGCCTCGAACTTCGACAGCGTCTCCATGCCGATGATCATCGCGTCGCCGGTGACATAGTCTTCGTGGATGTAGGGCGACTTTCCTTCGGCGCCGCACGCCGCGCGGAGCGCCGGGTGGTCGCCGAATGCCAGCGGACTGCCCTGAAGCCGCTCGGCAAGCGACCGTTTGCAGAGGTTGTCCCGTGAGCCGGTGTCGACCATGACCTGGACCGCACTGCCGTCCGGTGCCGGAACCGCCATCGTGAGTGTCAGCGCTGCGGGATCCAACCGCGCACGGAAAGGTTCCTGTCCCGCCGCGCACGGACCTAGGCGGCCGAGATGCAGAGTGCCCTCCGGCCAAGCGAAACAAGCGGCGCGGTAACGAAGCAGCATGTCCATCCCGAGCGCGAGGAGTCTCCATTCCTCGCCATCGGCCGCACTGGCCAGCGCCCGTTCCTCGGTCACCGAGCCAAGTTCGACATAACGCAGCACCGCCGCCCGGTAGCGCTGCTCCACGCCTGTCCACCTACGCTGGGTGTACGGGTCTTCAACAACGGCGTAGTCGATACCTTGTAGGTTTGCCCAATCCCGCCCCAGCAGGACATGCGGGGCCCCCGTGTCGAGAAGCGCCCAGAGCGGTTTACCGGCGATTGCGGCGAGGGTCCACGGCCTGGGGTCGCGGGATTCCATGCCCGGGAACAGTATCGCCACTTCCTGGGCCGGCTGCCGCGGTGACCGCTGCTCGGGACCCGCTTGGGCGCGGAACCGGTGGACGCGGGCAAACCACGCCTCGCAGGAATCGCTTTCCCCGTGTGGGCAGTAGTCGGCAAGGAAGGAGAGTTCGAAATCCGGTTTCCCGAGCAGCCAAGCCGTTTTCCGGATTCTCGGGCAGTCGTGGCGTTCGCAGTACGACCGCATGGCATCGCCCGCCTCGGGCGAGGCGAATGCGAGTTCCCATGCGCGGCGGTGGGAGGTCCACGCGGTCTCGAAATCGCCGTCGCTGCTCGCGCGCACCGCTTCCGACAGTAGCTTCTCCACTTCCGCCGATCGGGAATCCGCTGCGGCTCCGAAGGCGGTGACCAGTGCGCAACCCGTCGCTAGCGCTAATGCGCCTCGTACGAGGCGTCCCAGAGCACGTTCGAGCACGGTGCTAATGCCCAACCTGCGCGTGAACATCAGTACCGCTCAAGGGAGCCTAGGACGCGGCGGAGCGAACGGGCAACGCAACCACCCCGCACGATCCGTGCATGGCACGGTGCGGATGCTGGCTGGTCGCATCACCCGTTCGCCATGGTGCCGCTAGTCGTCGTCCTTCGGCTTCGGCGGCTCTGGGAGCGGTCGCGGCTCGGGCTCCGGCACATCCGGCTCGGGGAGGTCAGGTGTCGGAAACTCGGGCTCCCGTATCGGGATGTCCGGCATCGGTATGTCCGTTGTTGAGGAAAGGCTGAGGTGGCCGCCGGACACGGCCAGAAGCTCTGCTTCATTGAGTTGTCGCATTGGATGCTCCAAAGTGTCGGTTTTGGTTTCGGGTCGGCGTGCACCGGTCCCGCCCTGGCGTTCTGCACGGCTCGGTTCAGAACACCGACAACGACCATAGAAAAAAAAAATTCGCGTTTGTCAACACTTTCTTCGTGTTTTGGTTGGCGTATGCGGGGTCGCGTTGTGGTACTCGTTGGCGCTGAAACAGGCAGCGCTCGGTGCTGGGGTGGGCGCACCTCACGACGCGCCACCCTATCCGCGCGTTGCGACTCGTGCAAGGGAAAGCCGTGTCCTAGGAGAAGTGAGCCTTAAGCGGGAGGCTGATTCCAACGAGAAGTGAGCCTCAAGCGTTGGGTTTCGGATCATTGGAGGATGATCTTGGGCCTCGAAGTCGAAAGACTCCGCACCCCGGATTGGGTTTGTGCGTTCCTGGACAGGAACGCGCCGGTGGCTTTCCAGCCCGTGTGCCGCAACGCGGTGGACTGAATCTGGTCCGACGCGGGTTGCCATTGGCGAGCGGCGGCCACCTAGGGCGGGTGGACTTGAGGGGGGAACTCGGCGTCAACCCGGTGCTCTGGGTCCGGTGCACGAACCTCAGCGGCTGACTGGACGACTACTGGGACCAGCGCCTCGGGATCGCCGTATGACGACGTTTGCGCCCACCCACCAACGATTCGTCGTACACCCAAGGGGATGTCCACGAATACAACGCGCCCTGGCGGGCGCGCGGTCGCCCCTACGCCGTTCCGCGGATGCGGGGTATGCTGCGCGTTGCGACGCGCCGTGAGGGCGAGAGGCAAACTTGAGGGAGACACATGGCCATTGAGAGATTCGCGGTGGAAGCGAGCCACATCATGATGTTCGCGCGATCCGTGGGGGACGGTAATCCGATCTACCACGACGCCGAGTACGCCGAGGGCTCGGAGCCGGGCAGCATCATCGCACCGCCCACGTTCGCTCAGGCGGGCGCGCAGTTCGATCCGAACTACGGCTTGAGGCCGAAGATCGACGGCGACGGCTGGTTCGGATCGGGCGGCAAACCGACGGGCGCCAAGCCCCGACCGAGCAGCGGCGGAAGTGGCGGCGGTGGCGGCGGCGGCGGCGGAGGAGGAGGCGGCGGCGGTCTGCATGCCGAACAGCGCTTCATCTACCACCGCCACCTCAAACCCGGGGACGTGCTGACGACCACCAGCAAGCCGGGCAAGACCTGGGAGAAGCAGGGCCGGCGTTCCGGCAAGCTCGTGTTCAGCGAGTCCATCACCGAGTACCGGGATCAGGACGGCGAACTCGTGGTGACGGCCATCGGCGTGGGTGTGCGCACCGAACGCCCGGTGGATCAGGGTTGAGGGAGTAGAGGAATGACATTGAAAGCGAGCGAACTCAAGGTCGGCGATACCTACTCGGAACGGCTGGTCGAGGATCTAAAGCGCACCCAGATCGTGATGTACGCGGGAGCCTCCGGCGACTACAACCCGGTGCACACCGACGAGGTGTTCACCACCGAAGTGGCCGGCTATCCCTCTGTCTTTGCGCACGGCATGTTGACCATGGGGATGACGGGAAAGATGCTGACCAACTACGTCGGCGACGGACGTCTCACCGAGTACGGCGTTCGCTTCACCAACCAGGTCTTCCCGGGCGACACGCTGGATGCGACCGCCACCGTCGCCGCGGTGGCGGATGGCATCGTCGAACTCGAGGTCTCGACCGTCAACCAGGAGGGCGTCGAAGTCCTGAAGGGCGACGCCAAGGCCCGCGTCGACTAGCGTTCACAAAGACGCGCTCGCCATGCGGTCGCCAAACGGTGGCGGTTGGCCAAGACGGGCTACCACAATGCGCCCTGGGCCCTCGGTCGTCGCTACGCAAATGCGGCGGAGAGGGCGTTGCAGGCCTTCGCCATCGCTTTTCGGGTAGCGGGTATCGTGCCCGTGTGCGAGAAAAAGCCGTGGATGAAGCCGTCGCAGCGGACCAGTTCCGCGTCGACACCCGCGGCACGCAACGCCCGGGCATACGCTTCACCCTCGTCCCGAAGCGGGTCGAACTCGGCCGTCATCACCAGCGCTGGAGGCAGGCCGGCGAGGCTTTCGGCCTGCAGGGGTGACGCATACGGATTGTGCCGGTCGGCCGCGGAGGGCGCGTAGTGGTTCCAGAACCAACCCATGGCAGCCGTGGTCAGGAGGTAGCCATCGCCGTTGTCGCGGTAGGAAGGCCAGCCGGGGTCCACGCCGTCGGTCACCGGATAGACCAGTAGCTGGAACACGAGGCGGGGACCTCCCCTGTCGCGGGCCATCTGCGCCACCACCGCGGCGAGATTGCCGCCCGCGCTGTCTCCAGCCACTGCCAGCCTCGAGGCGTCACCCTCATGGTCGGGTGCGTGCTCGGCTGCCCAGCGGGTCGCGGCGTAGCAGTCGTCCGCGGCCGCGGGGAAACGGTGTTCCGGCGCGAGCCGATAGTCCACCGACACAACCAGGGCGCCTGTGCCTCGGCAGACTTCGCGGCTTTGACGGTCAGCCGTGTCGAGGTCGCCGATCACCCAGCCACCGCCGTGGAACATAATGACCACCGGGAACGGCCCCTCGCCCTCGGGGCGGTAGATCCTTGCCGGGACGCCGCCGGCGTCCACGTCGGACACGGCACCCACCTCCACGTCGAACGCCTGGGGCTGCATCGCGCGGAACATCTCCCGCCCGGTGGCAACCGGCAGGTCGATCAGGTCTGGACCCTCCATTTCAGCGAGCTGAGCGAGCATGGTTTGGTATTCAGGATGAAGGGGCATGGAATCGGTTCTCGGGTGGCGACGGCGCGGTATCAACGCGCTTGGAGTGTATCAATTCCGGTAATATCGCCACCTTTGGTCACGGGCACACCCATGGTCGACGATCCCCCCGAAGGCGCGAAGGAAGCCGCCGAAGCTGCGCGGCAGTTCGCCTTCCTGGACAACACGCTGCTCAAGAACCGCACCCTGACGATCTTCGGCGAGATCGACAAGGACGTCGCGCGTCGTACGACCGAGAAGCTTCTGGCCTTGTCCTTCGAGAGCGACGAGCCGATCACCGTCTACATTGGCTCGCCCGGCGGACATGTCGAGTCGGGCGACACCATTTTCGACATGGTTCGCTTCATCAAGCCCACGGTGCGGATGGTGGGTACGGGCTGGGTGGGCAGCATCGCCACGCACATCTACCTCGCCACGGACCGCGACAACCGCTTCGCGCTGCCGAACACGCGCTTTTTGATCCACCAACCGGCGGGCGGCTTCGGAGGCGACGCCTCCGACATCGAGATTCACGCTCGGGAGATCGTCAAGACCCGCGAACGCATCAACGGGATCATCGCCGAACAGACCGGCCAGCCCCTGGAACGGGTGGCGACGGACACCGATCGCGACTATTGGATGAGCGTGGAGGAGTCCGTCGAGTACGGGCTCGTGGGCACGGTCATCAACACGGTCGACGAACTGCCGGGCTGATGCGGGAATTCCGCGTCGATCTTGGCGAGCGCACCGTCGGCGCTCTGCTGCAACCCGCCGAAGGGAAGCATCGCGCGACCTTGACCCTCGGGCACGGCGCGGGGGCGGGCATGACCCACGCCAGCATGGAGTCGATCGCCTTGGCGTTCGCTCGGATCGGCATCGCCACGCTGCGCTACAACTTTCCGTTCCGAGAAGACGGACGTCCGCGCGTGGACGCCCAGGCCGTGTCCACCGCCACGGTGGCGGCGGCGCTTGCCTCTGCCCAGGATCACGCCGAGGGTCCGCATCTGGTGGGCGGACACAGCTACGGCGGGCGCATGGCGTCCCACGCCGTGGTAGACCACGGACTCGAGGTAGCGGGCCTAGTATTCTGCTCCTTCCCCCTGCACATGCCGAAGAAACCAGCGACCAAACGCGCCGACCACCTAGACCGCATTGCCGCGCCGATGCTGTTTCTCTCAGGAACCCGCGACGGCATGGCCGACCGCGCACTGCTCGACTCCGTCGCCGACCGCGTCGGCGCGACGGTAAATTGGCTGGAGACGGCGGATCACGGCTACAAGGTTCTGAAGCGCACGCGCACGCGAACCGACGATGTGTTCGCGGAGATGGCCGGCTACGCCAGCGCCTGGCTGGATACCGTGCTCGACAACTGAACAAGGACACCCATGAAACTGTGTACCTTCACCCACGGCCAACGAACCCGCATCGGCGTCGTCGTCGGCGAGCTCGTCATCGACCTGCCGGCGGTGTCGCCGGACCTGCCCGAGGACATGATTTCGTTCCTAGCCGCCGGTGAGCCCGCGCTCGAGGCGGCTCGCGAGGCGCAGACCAAGCCGGACGTGGCTTTTCCCGTCGCCGACGTCGTGCTTGAGGCACCGGTGCCGATGCCGGGCAAGATCCTCGCCATCGGTCTCAACTACGCCGACCACATTGCCGAGACCGGCGCGGAGCCGCCCAAGGTGCAGATGTGGTTCAACAAGCAACACAACGCCGCCAACCGCCCCTACGGATCATTCAACAAGCCCGCGGTGTCGGACATGCTCGACTACGAGGGCGAGTTGGCGTTCGTCATCGGCAAGCGCGCCAAGCACGTTCCCAAGGAGCGCGCCCACGAGGTGATCGCGGGCTACTGCTGCGGCAACGACGTGAGCGTACGGGACTGGCAGTCGGCGGCACGCACGATGCAGATCGGCAAGTCCTTCGACACCCACGCGCCCTTCGGCCCATGGATCGTCACGCCGGACGAGGTGGGCGATCCACACAAACTCGGGATCCGCACCGTGGTAAACGACGAAGTGCGCCAGAACTCGAACACCGAGCATCTGATCTTCGACTGCTTCGACCACGTCGAGCATCTCACCAAGTCGTTCACCCTGGATCCTGGCGACGTGATCTTCACGGGAACGTCCTCCGGGGTCGCCGCCGCTATGAATCCCCCGGCGTGGCTCAAGGTGGGCGACGAGGTGCGCATCGAGATCGAGAATATCGGCTACATCGAGCACACCGTCGTCGAGGAGGACGCCAGCACGGTCGTCGGCTGACGCTGGCGCCGCGGTGCAACCATGAAATCCTTCACGCCGAGTTGGATTTGCATGGATGATTGATCGTCACGAAGTCCCGATGGACAGCAGGTTCTCCACCGGCTGATAGAGCTCCTCTAGGTAGTTCACATCTTCAGGATCGAGCTCGATCCCGCAGGCCTCGACCAGTTGGTCGAGTTGCTCGATGCGCGAGACGCCGACGACGGGTGCCTGGACCTGCGGCTTGCCGGCAAGCCAGGCCAGCGAGACCTGGGCCGGCGTCTTGCCGAGCTTCTCGGCGACCTCGACGACCCGTTCGGCGATCTCGAAAGTCGCCGCACCGCGATACAGGCCCTCGGTACGGACGCGGTCGCGCCCCGTCGACCTATTCGTTGAGCCCGAGTCGAAGCCGCCACGGTAGGACCCCGCGAGGATGCCGCGGGCGAGCGGAGACCAGGGGGTGATGCCGACCCCGGCGTGCGCGCAGTACGGGTTCATCTCCCGCTCTTCCTCGCGGTACACCAGGTTGTAGTGGTTCTGCATGGAGATGAACTTCGTCCAGCCGTTCGCCTCGGCCGTCATCTGCAGCTCCGCGAACTGCCAGGCGAACATCGACGACGCGCCGAGATAGAGCACCTTGCCTGCCTTCACCACGTCGTCGAGAGCCTCGAGGGATTCCTCGATAGGAGCCTGGACCTGACCGGGAATGCCGTGGGGATGCCGATGGATCACCAACTGATCGACGTAGTCGTGGTCCAGGCGCATGAGGCTCGCGTCCACCCCTTCCAGAATGTGCTTGCGAGACAGGCCACCTTGATTGGCCCCGCGCCCCATGGGCATCGAGACCTTCGTGGCGAGGACATACTCGTCCCGGGATGCCAATTCATTGAGCAACGCGCCGACCACCCGCTCGCAGGCGCCGATGCCGTAGACGTCGGCGCAGTCGAAATAGAAAAGACCGTGATCCAGCGCCGCGCGGAAGATCGGACGCGCCTCGTCGGTGCCCAGTGTCCAGTCGCCCTGATGACCTCGACCCGGTTCACCGAAGTTCATGGTGCCGAGGCAGAGCTCGGACACGCGCAGACCGCTGTTTCGTCCGAGTTGAACGGGGTTCAGCATGGTGGGGTGATCTCCTTAGGTCTTACCGCCACTATCCGACAACGGCGAGGCAGCGTCAAAAAGGATGATTGCGTCGATCTGTTTGGGGGTTGCGGAATACCCGCAGCAGTACGACTCGAATTGAGCGTCTCGGCCGCTGTG
>VXPO01000083.1 GCA_009839505.1 Gammaproteobacteria bacterium | reverse complement strand
CGGTACGACTTCGCGACCGCGCCTTGCGAGGAACACACCGGCGACCACAGATACGCCATTACAAGTGTGTTCGACCACTAGGCATGCACGCTATCGACGACCTGTACGTCCCGAGCATCACGGGCGTGGACCTGCAACTCAGGATCGCAAGCCTCGGCGGACGCTCCTATGCATTCGTGATCGACTGGCATATCCGGACTGTCGCCGCATTGGCCTGGTACATGGCAAGCGCCTCGATCGTCTACCAAGAGCTGGTCGTTCCGAAACCCGATGCGACGTTCTATTTCGTCGTCGTCGCGCCCACGACCGCCATCTACTTCCTCTATCACCTCGTCTTGGAAGTGGCCACCGGTCGGACACCGGGGAAACGGATCGCGGGCGTGCGCATTGTTTCCGTCGATGGCCAGCCACCGGGCGTCGGCGCCCTCGCGATCCGCAATGTTCTACGCATCCTCGACTCCCTGCTGTTCTACTCCGTCGGTCTCATTAGTGTGCTGGTCACCCGTCAGTCCGTGCGCATCGGCGACATCGCCGCGGGAACGCTGCTGGTTTACGACGACGATCCCAAGACCGACACCGGGCGGTTCAACGAGCAAGCGGTGGCCCGGCTTGGTCTCGAACGGGCGGAACTCGCCCACGAACTCCTCGACCGCTGGAAAGCCCTGGAACCGGAGAGGCGACAGGCCCTCGCGCGCAAGCTTCTCGACGATGGCAGCGAGCGGAGCGACTACGCATTGCACGAAGCCCTGAAGGAACTGGTCCGCTGAGCGACCCACACGACAATCGCGCGTCGGCATGGATCGCCCAACGGGCCGACGACTGGCGCGACTTGGAGTCCGAACTGGCCGAGGTGGAGGACACCGGTCGCATCGAGGGCCAGACCGCCTTGCGTGCCGTTCACCGGTATCCGGAAGTGGCCCGCGACCTCGCGCTCGCACGCCGCCTATCCCCCGACGGAGCCCTGGCTCGGCGCTTAGAGCGCATCTACGCGCGCCTGCATCACAGCCTGTACCGCCCGGCGACGAACCTCCGGGCCGATGTGAAGACGTTGTTCCGACGCGAGATTCCCGAGATCGTCCATGAACTGCGCCACCGCATCCTCGTCGTGGCGGCCGGCTTCGCCCTCGCCATGGCGGCGGGTTGGTGGATGGTCGATACGCATCCCGGGCTCGTCGGGCTGTTCGCGAGCCAAGAGATGATCGAAGACGTGCAGAGCGGCGAACTTTGGACCGACGGCCTCTTGAACGTGATGCCTTCGTCGGTGCTCTCGGCGAGAATCTTCACCAACAACATACTCGTCTCGTTGACGGTCTTCTGCCTAGGCGCCGTCTACGGGCTCGGAACGATCTACATCATCGCGACGAACGGCTTGTTTATCGGCGGGGCGTTCGCGTTCACCGCTCGCCATGACCTGGCCGCCGGCCTGGCTGAGTTCGTCGTCGCCCACGGCTTCGTCGAGCTGTCGATCATCGCCATCGCCGGCGCCGCCGGCTTTTCCCTTGGTGAAGCCATTGCCCGCCCGGGTCACCGCACCCGCGCGGCGGCGTTCCAGCGAGCAGCGTCACGGGGCGCGAAGCTCATGTTCGTCTGCTGCCTGTTCCTCGTCGGCGCAGGATTGATCGAGGGCTACGTATCACCGAATCCAGACGTCCCCCTACCGCTGCGCCTTGCCATCGGCATCGCCTACTGGATTGTGTTGATGCTGGTGCTCGGGGCGTTCGGTCCGCTGCGAACTACGAGCAACGCTGGCGGGTCAAACGCCATCAGGAACAAGCCATGACACCGCAAACCACCTATCGCAACCAGTACCGCGCCTTCGCCTTCGACGTGCCGGAGACCCGACTCGACTTCGACATTCGCGACGGCGAGACGGTGGTGCGGAGTGAACTGACCGTTGTCCGCAGGCAGAGCGACGGCGAAGCGCTCGTGCTGAACGGTGACGATCTCGACCTGCGCCACATCGCCCTCGACGGCGTACCGCTAGAGGGAAACGAATACTCGCTGGACGACCAGTCCCTGACCATCTTCGACGTGCCGGACCGCTGCCGTGTCGAACTCACGGTCGCCATACAGCCCGAGGACAACACGGCGCTCGAAGGGCTCTACAAGTCGCGCACGCTGTTCTGCACCCAATGCGAGCCCGAGGGCTTCCGGCACATCACCTTCTATCCCGATCGCCCCGACGTGCTGTCTCGGTTCACCACCACGATCACGGCCGACGCGGCGCAATACCCGGTGCTTCTCGCCAACGGCAACCGCATCGCTTCGGCCGACGTTGACGAGGCGGGCCGGCACACCGCTACATGGCACGACCCGTTTCCCAAGCCGGCCTACCTGTTCGCCCTCGTCGCCGGCGACCTGGCCGTGCTCGAGGACGAATTCGTCACGCAATCCGGTCGCACCGTGGCGCTGCGGATCTACTCCGAGCCCCACAACATCGGCCAGTGCGACTTTCCCATGGCAGTACTCAAACGCGCCATGCGCTGGGACGAGGAACGGTTCGGGCGCGAGTACGACCTCGATGTGTTCATGATCGTCGCCGTCGAGGACTTCAATTTCGGCGCCATGGAAAACAAGGGGCTCAACATCTTCAACACCTCCGCGATCCTGGCCCACCGGGACACCGCCACGGACGAGCGATTCCAGCGTGTCGAGGGGGTCGTTGCGCACGAGTACTTCCACAACTGGTCGGGCAATCGGGTCACCTGCCGCGACTGGTTCCAGTTGAGCCTCAAGGAAGGCTTCACGGTGTATCGGGACCAGGAGTTCTCCGCCGACATGAACTCCGCGGTGCTGAAACGCATCGAAGACGTCGAGATCCTGCGCGACTCGCAGTTCGTCGAGGACGCCGGGCCGCTTGCCCATCCCGTGCGTCCGGACAGCTACGTCGAAATCTCCAACTTCTACACGAACACGGTCTACGAGAAAGGCGCCGAAGTGGTGCGCATGATCGCCACCCTGCTCGGCCGCGAACGCTTCCGCGCCGGTTGCGACGCCTACTTCGAACGCCACGACGGTGCCGCGGTCACCATCGAGGACTTCGTCCAAGCGATGGAGGACACCTCCGGCATCGACCTCGCGCGGTTCCGCCGCTGGTACGAACAGTCCGGGACACCGCTTCTGACGGTCGCGGAGGCGCGCGGTGGCGACACCCTTGAGCTGGTCATTCGTCAGTCCTGCCAACCCACACCGGGCCAGGACCACAAGCAGCCGTTTCCCATTCCGCTTGCGCTCGGCCTATTGAGCGACGGACAGGACGCCTTGGGCGACGCCGGTGCCGCCAACGGATTCGACGTCGTCTGCGACGCCAACGCCGAGGTGGAGAATCCCAACGCCGACGGCACCTTGGTGGTTGGCGTGGAAGAGGCGGATACCATCGTCACCCTGCGCAATACGCCAGCGGATGCGGAGGTCAGCCTGCTGCGCGGGTTCTCGGCGCCGGTCAAAGTCGACTACCCCCGCGAACCCGCTGCGCTCTGCCGGCTGGCGCTGACGGACACCGATCTCTTCGGCCGTTGGGATGCCGCGCAGACCCTGTTCGGCAAAGCGATTCTCGACACGGATGGAGGGTCCGCGGAGCAGCAAGCCCTCGACTTGGCCAGCGCGCTGGCGGAAGCTGCCCTCGACGCGCCCGACGACGGCGAGGCCAAGGCGCTGATCGCCGCCTGCCTCGACCTGCCCGGCGAAAACCAGATTCAAGAGCAAGCACCGGGCACGGACATCCTGGCCATCTGCGACGCCAGGAACGGGTTGGCCGAGCGGATTGGAGACGTGGCCGATTGGCTCGCCCTGGCCGAGGCGAACATGACCGGGCCGTTTCAAGCGACGCTGCCCGACATGGCGCGTCGACGCCTCAAACGCCAAGCCTTGTACTACGCCATGAAACACCTCGACCGCACGAATCCGGACCGCGCTCGCGATCTTCTGACGTCCATGCTTGCCGAGTCGGACAACCTCACCGACCGAGCCGCCGCACTGCGTGGCCTTGTCGGCCTCGAATCGCTCTCGACCCAAGAACGGGACACCCACCTCGACGTCTTCTACCGACAGTGGTCGTCCGAAGCTCTCGTGGTCGACCAATGGTTCAGTGTTCAGGCCCGGAACTCCCTGCCCGGCGGCTTGGATCGGGTGCAAGCCCTGGAAGCCCACGAGGCGTTCAACCTCAGGAACCCCAACAAGGTCCGGGCGCTGATCTACGCTTTCGCGCTACACAATCCGCGCAACTTCCACGACGGCGACGCCGGCTACCGATGGCTCCGACAGAGAATCGTCGACCTCGACGCCATCAATCCCCAAGTGGCCGCCCGCCTCGCCCGCGCGCTGGTCGTCTGGCGACGTCACGACGCCGCACGCGGGGCGACGATGCGAACCTCCTTGCAGTGGCTCCAGGAACAAGATCTGTCAACAGACACACGGGAAGTCATCGACAAGGCGCTTGCGTAGCGGATCGCTCCAGATCCCCGCATGCGTACCGAGCAGAAACCGTACTCAACGTTCGCGCTCCCATGGTCCAAGTTCATCCTCGTCCATGGGCTCATCGAAGTCGGGCACGTCATCGACCAGATGCGCCAAAGTGCCGAATCGAAAACCCGTTGACCGCACCGGTACCAATCTGACCACCGGTTTGCCGCAGCGCGCGATCACAACATCGTCGCCCGCTTCCGCAGCGGCAATGATTCTGGCTAGCTGGGATTTGGCTTCGTGCACATCTACGAGCATGAATTTACCCCGACAACGGCGCGGCTTGTTCAGACTAGCAGCCTGTCGGACTTCGGCGCGCCAGCGGCGAAGTCGGACTGAGTGATAGGCAGGTGGGGGCTGGGGCCGGACGCCGAGCCTGCGAGGCGTCTTGGCGGCGCTAGAACTCGACAATGCCTTCTTCCCGGAGACGGGCGGGACGGCCGCAGAATTCCTCGGTCACCATCGACTGCAGGACGTCGGGTTCCCGGGTGTTCCCCCAGGCGCGGCGACCGTCGTCCAGCAGGCAGGCCGCGAGGCCGCTCACCGGCCCGTCGGGGCCGTACATCACCGTGTAGGACTCGATTTCCACCGGGCCGTCGAAGGTCGGCACGGCCTCGCGGGTCGGCATGGCGTCGACGCGCTCCTGGGGTGCCTCGTAGCACAACGGCTGCGGTGGCGGGGACGCCGAGTACACACCGAAGGCGTGCTTGGTGATGAACCCGCCGTTGCTGCTCACGAACCCCACCTCGCTCGCATCTTCGCGCAGGATTTCCGCGGTGCGCGCGATCGCATGCATGACGTAGTTGTTCAACGGGCCGCCACCGAAGGTCAGACCCCCGGTGACCGTGAGCGGGCGCTGTTCGCCGAAGCCCAGTTCGGCAGCGGCGACCTGGACGGCGGACGGAAAACAGCTGTAGAGGTCGACGTGGTCGACATCGTCCACTTCCAGGCCGGCGAGTTCCAGGCAGCGACCTCCGGCAATGCGGATGGCCGGCGAGCTGTACAGGTTGTCCCGGTTGGATACCGCGTAGGTATCGTGGGCGGCGGTGGCCGCCCAGGGATAGACCCACTTGGATTCGGGCACACCCAGCCGCTTGGCCACGTCCGTCGAACACAGGATCAGCGCCGCCGCCTGGTCGACGTTGCTGTTGGAGTTCATCAGCTTCGGGTACGGGAAGGAGACCGGTCGGTTGAAGTCCGAGGGCGTGCGGATCTCCTCGGCGGTCTTCGCTTCCCGGATCCAGGCGTGGGGATTAGCGGCGGCGACCCGGCTGAATCCGGCCCACAGTTCGGAGACCCGGCCGATGTGGGCTTCGAGCGTTTCACCCCGGGCGCGACGGATGGCGTTTTCGAAGATCGGGTACATCTGGATCGGTTGCGACACGCCGCGTACGGCTTCCTCCCGCGTACGCATTTTCAGTTCCTTCCCGAAGACCCGATCGGGTGTCCCAGGCGCGCTCCGCCAGTGGAGTTCGATGCCGGCGCGGCGCGCCTTCGCCTGGGTGCGGCCGCATTCGGCACCGGTCAGGATGACGACTTCGCGAGTGCCGTTCTGGATCTCCAGCGCACTCGCGGTCAGCACCGACTGCACGGCGTCGCCGCCCCACAAGGTCATGCCGGTCTCCGCCTGCGGGCAACCCAAGGCTTCGGCCACCGCCCGCCCCGGATCCTCGTACGGCCACATGCCCCTGACGACCCGTACGGCGTCCGCCGAAGTCGCGAGTGCCGGCGCGCCCGCATCCGCCGCAGCTTCGCGGACGGCGTCGATCATCAGTTCGAGGGGTTCCTTGCCGATGTCCTCGGCGGGATCTGCATCGCGTTGCGCGAGTTGCGCGATGCCGACGAGCACGGGTTCACGGGGGATCGGCGCAGCGCCGGTACGGGGGCTCATTGGGCAAGTATAGCGTTCCGTGGTGGCGGGACCGTCCGCCCGCTATGCTCCGGGACATGAGGAATGAATCGCCACGCCGGCGTTTCCAGCGAACCGTCGAGGACTTCACCTGCGCCCACTGCGGCGCGGACAACGTCGGCGACGGCTACACCAACCACTGCGCCGTCTGCCTCTACAGTCGCCACGTGGACGTGTCGCCGGGAGACCGCGCCAGCCCCTGCGGCGGCATGATGCGACCCGTGTCCGTGCACCGGAGCAAAGGCCGCTGGAAGCTGACACACGAGTGCGAACAGTGCGGGTTTACCCGGGCCAACTTGGCACGGCCCGACGAAACCGACGCGGTGATCCGGTTCATGCGCGACGCGACCGCTTCGCCCTCGCCCCGAGAATTCGCTCCGCGAATTCCCCAACGCACGTCGGAGGGCGGACCGGGGACGCGGCGCTGACCGCAAGCGGGCGGGTCGACATGCGCCGACCCGCCCCTGCTGAGTCAGAATCGAATCCGAACGCCCGCTTCGATCCGCCGTCCCGCCAGCGGTGCCTCGTCCTTGACGAACGACGCATGCTCGCGCTGCTCGTCGTCACCGAGATTGCGCCCGGCAACGAACAGGACCAGATCGGCATCGCCCAATGAGGTCGCGTACTCGGCTTCGATGTCCAGATTGCCGTAGCCGTCCGTGGTGGTCTCGTAGCTCGCTACCTCGTCCTGATCGAAGTACCGGGAGTAGGCGATGCGTCCCCAGAACCGATCGACGGCAAATTCGGTGGCTAGGGCGAGGCGCTGCGGGGGAACGCGTGGCAGATGGCTCTCGCCTGGATCGTCGATATCGGTCGTCACCCAGTCGTAGCGGACGATGAAGTCGACGGTTCGATCCGCAGCCCTCAGCACCTCGAGACGTCCTTCGGCATCGACGCCGAGAAAGGTCACCTCGGTCTGGGACCACTGGACGACCGGCAGCTCGTCATGGTGGTCGCTCGTCAGGCGCTGGTATATGTAGTTGTCGAAGGCGTAGCGGTAGCCTTCGAGCTGCAGCCAGACCCCCTGGGCGCGATAGCCGGCCGACGCCGTGAAGTTCAAGGACTTCTCCTCTTCAAGGTCCACGTCGCCCATTTCGAATCCGCCAATCGCCAAGTGGCTACCCTCGAAGTACAGCTCCTCCGCCTGGGGTGCCCGCATGGAGCGGTCCAACCGCGCCGTAAGCTCCCAGTTGTCGGATGGAACCACGACCCCCACGGATAGGCTCGACGCCAGGTAGTCCTCACTCATCCCGCGCAGGGGATCGTGGTCGACGGCTTCCAGGCGTGCGCCGGTCTCGACCGTAAACCCGTCGAACTCGGACCGGGCGACACCGAACACCGCCCGGTGACCGGTCTCGACGGTCTGCATTTCCTGGCCCTCGCCGCGGAACAGGAAATCCCGCAATCCAAACTGCACGCCGACGGCGGCCTTCCAAGTGCCGCGTTGCTCCGTCTCCAGGACGACGCGAGCATCCCAGGCGTCGTTGCCGAAGTGGCTCGCAACATGGCCGACTTCCTCCAGCTCGCTGTGTTCGTAGTCGCTGATCGCCACGTTTCCTTCCAACGACACGAAGCCGGGCATCGGATTCTCCAAGCCGAAATCGGCCATGAACCGGGTCTGCTCCAGCGCGATCCAAGGGCTCGCTTCGTCGCCATGGCCTTCTTCCTCGTGATGGTCGTCGGCCTCCTCGTGATGCTCGCCCTCTTCTTCGTCGTGATGGTCGTCCTCGTCATGGTGCTCTTCCTCGCCGTGGACGTGCTCCCCGGGGATGCCGTAGGTCCAGTCGCGAACGGCGACGGCAACGCCGAAGTGGCCGCGCTCGCCGTGAAAGGCAGCACCGAACGCGCCGCCCGAGTAGTCGCCGAAGCTGTTCTCGAGGATGCCCTCGACCGGTTCGTCCTCGTGCTCGTGCTCGTGCTCATCCTCGTGCTCGTCCTCGTCGTGGTGCCCCTCTTCTTCATGGTGCTCGTCTTCGTCGTGGTGGGGATCGACGGCGGCATAGCCCGGGATTTCTAGGTCGTCGTTCTCACTCGAGTAGCCATCGAGGTGCCAAGCCCATTGGCCACTGCCGCCATCCAGGCGGAAGCCGCCATAGCGCGTATCCGAGCCGGTGTCGCCGCGGATCAGCAGCCGGCCAGACAGCGACTCGTCCGGGATCTCCGGGGGGATCCGGTGGGTGTGCACGTCGACCGTTCCACCCATCGCGCCGGAGCCGTAGAGCAGCGTACCTGAACCCTTGATGACCTCGATCCGGTCGGCGAGAAACGGTTCCACCGCAACGCCGTGGTCGGCACCCGTCGCCGAGGCGTCCATAGACGACACGTGGTTCTCCAGCACGAGGACGCGGGTTCCGCTCATGCCGTGGATCACCGGCTGCCCCACGGCGGGACCAAAGGATGCGGAATGCACGCCCGCGCTTTGCGCGAGAGTTTCGCCGATGGTCAGCCGGGCGGCGTGTTCCAGTTCTTCGCGGTCGAGGATCGCTGTCGATTGCGACACCTCTCCGCCGAGCGGGTGGCCATGAACGACGACCTCTTCAATGCCGTGACTGTGGCCCGTATCCGCGTCGTCCTCCCCGTCGCGGGACTCGGACTCGGACGCCATGGGTGTGACGGCAATGGCCGCCAGCAGGGGGACGGCTAAGGCGCGCCCCCTAGTACGTATGCAGGTAGTTTCCATCTTCAGACCCGTTGCCTGTTGGACGCCGGCCGCAGGCCGCCGCCAAATAACGACACCGCTCGACCCGCTAGCGGACCGGCGGTTCTGGAAGCGTTGCTTCGAGTTCGTTCTCTACAAGGCTGGAGGCGCGCGGGCACCAGGACCATGGCGGCGACCCGGAGCCGGACGCATGTCCACCCCCGTACCGACAACGACGCGGCTGACGAACGTAGTGCCCGACTGCTGCAACGAATCGACGTCGGCTTCCAACCGGTCCAGATGCACGCAAATGCACGGCGGTTCGGACTCGACCGAGTGTGGTTCGGATTCGACCGAGTCGTGGTCGTGCCCGACGTGCGCGAACTGCAGGAGGAGCGCCAGCCCGAGGAGGGATGGCGTCGCGATCCCGGCGATGTCCTCGCTCAGTCTCATGGCACCGACGAACCTTAGTTCGCCTTCCCGTCGTCGGCAACCGGCGAAAACCCAAGCTGACGTTCCGGCACACGGCGCGCCGGGGAGGCCCTAGGCGCTAGGGGGCAAGCCTGGATGTCAGTCCGCCCACCCGCTCCGTGGAACGGGCCACCGCCCCTGTGACGTCGTCTTCGCCGCCGTAGACGACGACCTTGGCGCGTGCCCGTGTCACCGCCGTGTAGAACAACTCGCGGGTCACCACGCGTGAGTCCGTGGGTCCGGGGATGAAAGCCACCTCCTCGTATTCGGAGCCCTGCGCGCGATGCACCGTGAGGGCGAAGAAGCTGTCGTGCTCGGGCAGGCGGGACGGAGACACTTCGAATCGTTCGCCGTCGGAAGCGTCGAGTTCAGGAAACCAAACCCGCCGACCGGCACCACCTTCGTTGACAACGACACCGGTGTCGCCGTTGGACAGTCGCGTGGCGGGATCATTGCGGGTGACGATGATTGGTCGGCCAGGATAGAACTCCTCCCGTCCGACTACGCCGCGCTGGCGCAGTTCGTTTTCAACGAGACGATTGAAGCGGTGCGTGCCGAAGGGTCCATGGCGATGGGCGCACAGGATCCTGCAGTTCGGAAACGGCGATTCGCGTGGATCCCGAATCCCCGGCGCCCACGACTCCACGGCGTGGCGCGTAGCCAGACGCTCGAACGCGCGGGCATCCGCCAGGGGCAGCAGTTCGGTTTGCGCGTCCCGCTCGTCGGCCAGCGCAGCCAACGCGCGCGTCCCGTCGCCGCCGATGATCGCGTCGGCAAGGCGACCGATGCCGCTTTCCCTGTCGAACCGACGGCTCATCGTCAACGCCTGAACACATCCGCCAAGCGGCGAACCCGGCGTGGCGGCAGCGGCGCAAAGGTCGCCCAGTACCGCACCCGGCTGCACGGAGGCCAACTGATTCGCATCACCGAGTACGACCAAGCGGGCATCGTCGGGCAGCATGCCGACAAGCCGCGACATCAGCGGCAAGTCGACCATGGACGCCTCGTCCAGAATCACGGCGTCGACCGGCAGACTGCCGTTGCGTGCTCGGAACAGCAGACGATGCACCGTGCTGGCGTCGGCTCGGTAATCGCGCAGTGCGGGAATCGTCTTGGCAAGACCCTCCGTCTGCGCCGACACCGACGCCTGCAGCCGCTGGGCCGCCTTTCCGGTTGGCGCCGCCAGGGCGATGCGATCGGGTTTCGCGAGCCCCGTGTCCAAGAGCAGGGCGATTGTTCGTGCGGCGACGAAGGTCTTGCCGGTTCCCGGTCCGCCGGTTATCACACACAGCCGGCGGTGCAGAACCGCTTCCACCGCACGACGCTGATCCACGTCCTTCGCATCGAACAAGCGGTCCAGCGTGTCGTCGACGACAGGTGTCGTGTCCCGAGCCTGGGCCATCTGCGCCAAACGCGTCGCCACGCGGGTCTCCGCGTCGCGGTAGCGAGAGAGGTAGAGCCGTCCGGCGTCGTCGAGGACAAGGGGCGCATCTGCCTCGCAACCCGGCCCGGCGACGACTGGACTCGCCAATAGCGAATTCCGCCAGCTGTCCAGATCCGGCAGCGTGAAGGGCGAGATCGGTCGGTCGACGAGGGGATCTTCGAGTAACGCTGCAAGCGGACCACCCGCACACGCCTCAAGGTCGAGACAGACATGCCCGCGCCGTGTCTGAACACTGGCGAGTGCTGCCGCAAGCGCCACCTCCGGACGTTCATGGCCATCGAACCGGGCAATCAGCCGGGCGAAATGCCAATCGATGTCGGCGATCAGATCCTGCTCGTGCAGTTCCTCCAGCAGTTCGATCACGCCGTCCCCCTGAAACAGGCGTCGAGAGACTCGATGCAGGCACGGCTCGGACGATCGAAGTAGACGCCCCGGTCCATGCCGGTCGCAGGCTCGATGCCGCGGAGGAACAGGTAGAAGGCACCGCCGACATGCTCGTCGTAGTCGTACCCGGGCAAGCGGCCAGCCAGGTAGCGGTGCAAGGCCACGAGGTAGAGCAGGTACTGGAGCGGATAGCGATGGTCGCGCATCGCTTTCGAGATGCCCGCCGGCCCATAGTCGTCGGGGCGATCGCCGAGCCAGTTGGACTTGTAGTCGAGCACGTACCAGACGCCGTCGTGGCCGGCGACCAGATCGATGAAGCCGCGGAGGTATCCGTCGATGTTCGACCGAGACCCGACGAAGGGGTTGTCGTAGCCATGTTCGGCGAGGGTTTCGCCGAGTCGGCGCCGGTCGAGTCCATCCAACGGCAGGTGGAACTCCATCTCCGGGACGGCGTGTTCGACCATCTCAAGGCAGAACCCCTTGCCGATTCCCGGACCCTCGTGGGCCGCAAGCAGCGTCGCCCGGGTGTTCGCCACCAACGTCTGCGCCGCGTCCACCCACTGCGCGTCGATTCGGTACCTGGCCAGACTCTCGCGGCAGGCTTCTTCGACGGATTCCGCTTCACCCCGGTCGAGGCGTTCGAAAATCCGGTGCAGGCAATTGCCCACCCGTCGTCCCGCCGGGAAGGTGAAGGCATCCCGTACGGATTCGTCTTGTGCGGTTCGCGCTTCCTCCTCGTCCGCCGTATCCACCTCGTCCCGGTCGGGCTGTTCCACCGTCTCGTGGTCGTTCGGCGACTCGGCGGCACCCACGTTGTGGGCGAGCGCCGAATAGCTGCTCATCTGGCGGACCCTCGCCAGTTGCCGGCCGAGTCGGCGAACCGCGAGGTCCGACTGTACATCTACCGGGCGCACGCTCGGCGGCGATTTGTAGCCGAGATCCACGTCGACGATGCCGATGTCCGCCGAACAACGTGACGCGAGATCGTCAAGGCCCGCCCGCCACGGCTCGGGCGAAAGCCCCCGGGTGGTCCCCGCAACTCCGACGACGGTTGCGGCGTCCATGTCCTCCGACGCCGACTCCCGGCCGTAGAGCAACCACGCCAGGGGCGCGTTCTCGGTCGACCGGATCTTCGTCCACGTCACCACGCAGCGCTCCCGGGCACGGGTGAGCGCCACGTAGAGGAGGCGCGTTTCGTCGGAGAACCCCTCCTGCCAGTCGACGTCGAGTTCGGCCTCCGAAGGACCGAGATGCAGGATCTCGCGGTGGCCAGACTCGGTGCTGTGGTAGTTGGCCCAGCCTTGGTCGCGCCGCTGGTTCGCGTCCCACAGGAACGGACAGAACACGATGGGGAATTCGAGACCTTTGGCCGCGTGCATGGTGACGATCTTGACCAGCTGCTCGTCGCTGTCGAGGCGCAGCAGGGCCACCTCGTCGCGCTCGCCGGCGTTGGCACGTGCGCGCGTGAACCAAGCGGCGAGACCCGTGGGCGAGTAGCGCTCGCGGGTCTCGACCTCCTGCAGCAGCTCCGCCAGATGCTTGAGGTTGGTGAGCCGCCTTGCGCCGTCCCGGTATCGCAACAGGCGGTCGGCTCCCTTGACCTCGCCGGACTCCAGGATCAGCCGGATCAAGGTAGCGACATCTGCCCGTTCCCACTCCTCTAGCCAGTCGCCCAGTCGTTCCGTCCAGGCGTTCCAGGCGTCGTCGTCGTCCTGAAGGGCTCCCACCTCGGCGGCATCGAGCCCGAGGACGTCCGCCGTCAGGGCACCGCGCGTACGGCGCGGCGACTGCGGTTTGGCAATGGCCCACAGCAAGCGCTCGAGTTGCTCCGCTTCGCGGCTGGCGATGACGTTCTCGATGCCGATCTCGATGCTGGCGATGTGGCGCTCGTGGAGTGCCCGGGCGACCCGCCGCCCTTGTTCGGCGGTACGGACCAGCACCGCCACGTCCGATCCCCGCACCGGCTGCTTGTTCAGTTTCGCCCTGCCGTGGTCGGCGAGCTTGAGAAGCGCTGCAATCTCGTCGGCTGCCAGGCGCGCTGCCAACTCGCCCATGTCGGGCTTCGTCAGCAACTTCCCAGGCGCCCATGGGAAGTACCGGATCTGGAACGGCGTACTCCCGCCCCCGGCGAGGGTTTCGCCGTCGATCAAGAGGCTGGACTCGTTCGCGGACTCGACAGGGTCGTAGCCGATCCCGGGAAGTGCGAAGGGGCAGGGATGGTCGAACACGGCGTTCACCGCCGCAGTCAGTGCCGGCACCGAGCGGTAGTTGCGCGACAGGCTGAGCTTCGCATCATCGGCCACGGCGTCGCTGGTATTCAGATACGCAAAGATGTCAGCACTGCGGAACCGGTAGATCGACTGCTTGGGATCGCCGACGATGATCAGCGCGCCCGCATCGTCGGCGGCTCGCGTGTCCCGATAGATCCGGCGGAATATCTCCGCCTGCACCCGGTCGGTGTCCTGGTATTCGTCGATGAGCGCCCACGGGTAGCGGTCGCGGATGCGCCTCGCCAAACCCTTGCCGCTGTCAAGCGCCCCGTGTAGACCCGTGAGCAGATCATCGAAGCCGAGCTTGCGATCCTCGCGGACGCGCTGTTCCAACAGGGCACGCGTATTCTGCAGGGCATCGCGGCGCAAGCATGACAACAGACCGTCGTAGCCGGTACGTAGCTTTCCTGATGCCTGATCGAGCTCGTCGAGAACCTCGGCAAGCTCGGGAACGCCGACGTGGAGCTGCTTGCTTTGTGTCTTGGTGCCGAGGTAGCTCGCCTTCTTGTCGCAGAACGTGACTTCGGGCCTTTGCAGTGCGCCGGCGATACGGTCGCAATGCTCCTCGGGCATCGACGTCGCGACGGCTTCGAGAGTGCCCCTGGCCTGGTGAAGCGCGTGACGCCAAGCGTCTTCCAGCCCATGCAGTTCGCTCGACATCTCGTCGGTCGAGGAATCCGCGCCGACGATCTCAAGATCGAGCCTTGCCACGTACCCGGAAACCCAGTCGGCAAGTCCGTCCGCCGCCAAACCCTTCTTGGCGGCGTAGCGAACGAGCAGGGGGGTTGCGGGATAGGCCCACCGACGCCACTCGTCGTTGATCGCAGCGGTCAACGCATCGGCACCATCGCCCGCCACCTCGAAGGCGAATGGCAGTCCGCCCTCGAACGCGAAATCACCGAGCGCGCGTTGGCAAAAGCCGTGAATGGTCATGACGTTTGCACGATCGAGATCCAGCAGTGCCAAGTCCAGGAGCCGTGCGATATCGGCGCGGTCGATGCCGAGCCTTTGCCAGCGTTCGAGCAGATCAACAGCCTGGGCGTCTGGGTCGGCGTCCGCACCCTCACCCTCGCCCTTTGCGAGCCCCAATGCGGCCCGCAAGGTCGCACGGATGCGGTCGCGCAGCTCGCCCGTCGCCGCGATGGTGAACGTCACTACCAATAGTTCGCCGATCTCGACGCGTTTCTCGACGAGCAACCGCGCAGCGAGGGTGGTCAGGGCGTAGGTCTTGCCTGTGCCGGCGCTGGCCTCGATCAACAACTCCGGCGCATCGCCCAAGGCCACATCCAGCGGCGTCATGTCGGTCGCGCTCATCGGCGTGGCTTCGATTCCGCATCGAGGAGCGGCAGCAGCAGCGTCTCGGCGAGATCGGCGAATCGGTCCTTGTCGAAAGGGTCTTCGCCGTCGTAGGCCAGGGATACATAGTCGTTCAGCAGACCATCGTAGGCGCGCTCGCCATCCCACTCACGGCAGGCGGCGTTCCACGCAGCGTCGCGGTCTTGCGATTTCACGAAGCGCTCGGCGTATTGCATCGACGCGGCGGGGGCGAACGGCAGCAGGCGCGCTGTGCCTCGCCACCAGGCGTCCAGCCACCGTTCGAGCTGTACGCGCGCCTCTGCAGGATCCGGTGCCTCGAACAGAGCCTGCTGGACCCCGCCCGGCGCCAGACAGACCAGATGGGCTTTGGCTTCGACTTCCTCCTGGGCGACCCACGCAAGGAGTTCGAGCCATGCCCCGAATCGATCCTGCGCACGAATCCTACCGATCCGCCAACGCAGCAACTCGTGCCGTTCGCCGCCGTCGACGGCCGCGACGTTGTCCACCGCACCGGCCAGCCGATACCCCCCGATGTCCACATCGAGGTCTCTCGGGTCTGCCGAGAGCGCCTCTTCGTAGCGCTTGAGCGCCCGTTGGAACTCGCCCACATCCGCCTGCATGTCCTCATAGACGACCTCACCCGGGCCGCCCGCCGGCAGGCGACCGCGGGCCGTCACCAACCGCTTGATTTCCTCGGCAGCGTCGAGCCCGTACATCTCGGACTTCAAGGCCCATTGCGCCAAGCCGTCCAACTTGAACGGTTCATCCTCTGCCAACGCGATCTCGTCGACCTCGAGGCGAACGCCGAGGTGGTCGCGCAGGAAAGCCCGGGTCGGATTGCCGAAAAACGCGATCAGGCGGGCGAGGTCGGCTCGCTGCTCCCGCTCCTCGCCCGGCTCGAAAGGCACCGTGAAGCGTTCGCGGGCATCGGCGTCGGTTTCCTTGTCAGCGTGTCCGGCGAGCGTGCGGGCGGCACCGAGCATCGAGGTGGAATAGCTCCACAGGTCGCTGTCCGGGTCGTAGTACCGACGGCTGAACGGCTGCAGAGGATGGGTCGTGTCGAAACTCCCGTCGAAGCGGCGCCGCAGGTAGTCGCGCAATTCGTCCACCACCACCGAAGGCGGCATCGGCTTGTCGTCGCGGACGTTGCGTCCGGTGTAGCTCACGAGGAAACAACGGCGCGCCGCGAGCAGCGCTTCAAGAAACGCGAATCGATCTTCGTCGCGGCTGTTTCGGTCCCCGGTTCGCTCGTCGTCAGCGTCCACCAGGTCGAAGGACGAAGGCGACGGGCGCCGCGGAAACAGGCGGTCGTTCATCCCCAACGCGCAGACGACCTTGGCGGGGAACGCTTGGCCAATGCCGAGCGAGACGACCGTTACGCCGTCGGCAAGACGCGCCGCCGGTCTCGACAATCCGGTCGCGGCACGACCGAGCACGTCGCGCTGCACGCCGAAGGAAACCGGCGTGTCGACCTCACACTCCGCGGCAACGTCCTCTATGAGTCGCGTCACCGTCGCGGTTTCCCCCGCGTTCTCCCAATCGGTCGCAAAGAACCGTTCTACCAGGGCGTGGAGAGTCTCGGCCCACTCCGCCGCCGGCTGCACCCGTTCCCCGAGCGCCCGCAGTTCCATCGCACCTTCGCAATAGTCGACGAAACGCCCCAAGAGCTCGTAGTCGGCGGAGAATCCGGCCGAGTCCGCCGAAGACGGCGCCACGTTCTTGAACATCGCGGTTTCGCCATCCATGGCGTAGCCCAGGAGTAGCCGGTCGATGCCCTGGCGCCAGGCATGGCCAGCGAATCTCGGCAATCCCTCGTCTTCGCGGTGGTCGGCGTCGATGCCCCAGCGGATTCCCGCTTGGTCGACCCACTCGCGCAACGTCGAGAGCTGCCGCTCGGCGATCCGGAACTTGCCGCTCACGGCCTTCGATTCCAGCGGCGCCATCACGGCCTCCGCACCGTAGCGCGAGTCGGGCAACGCCAGGAGGTCGAGGAACGCCTGCACGGCCCGGGTCGCCGACGCGCGGGGGCGGGCGATGTTGAACGGAATGACATCGGCCGCACCGAACACGGCTTCGATGGCGGGTGCGTAGTCGACGATGTTCGGCGTCAGAACCAGCACGTCGGCGGGCTGCACGTCCGGGTTGGCGTCGAACAGTCCAAGCAGCCGGTCGTGCAGCACTTCCGCTTCGCGCATCGCCGAATGACAGACATGGATCTGGATGGAGTCATCGGAGGGCACGGGGTCGGCTGCCTTGGCCTCGGACGCCAGCCGGAGGTCGAGAATGTCACGCTGCACGGCACCCAAGGCGGTGTCCGCGCTTGGGTCGTCGTACTGCTCGACAGGGGCGCCGGTGGACAACTCGGCGGTGAGCAGCAGCGCTTGCATGTCCCGGCCCAACTTGCCCCACGCGCCCAGGAGTTCATTACCCTCGGTGCGGTACTCCTCGGCCGGGTCCGAGGGATCTGCCCGCCGCTGGATGACGCGCCGGGGGGCGATGTCGCTCCAATACTCCCGGCACGGGCTGACCAGGTACAGATGGATGTCGATACGCTCGCCTGCTTGGCGCAAGAGGTCGAGGTAGGAAGGCGAGAGGGCGGCGACACCGAAGAAACTCGCCCGCTTGGGCCAGGTCTGGATCTCGCCGAGCGAACCGGCCGCGTCCCGGAAAGCGTCGATCGCCGCGACCCAATGGCTGGGTTCGGTGATCCCTTCCGTCAGCCGACGCCAGAGCTCGGCCTGCCAATGCGGCGTCTCGCCATGTTCCCACTCGCGAATCCAGTCGGGACGATAAAGCAGACAACGGTCGTATACCCGCGCCAGGCGGTCCGCCAGCTCGAATCGCTTGCGCGTATCACCATCCGCCAAGTAGCTGCGCACGGGCGCTGTGCCGGGGCCGTCAAGGCTCGCCACCGCCTCGTAGATCCGCCAACGCAGTCGGTCGGGGGCGAAGGGCGTGTCCCTGGACAGCGTGCCGAGCGCGTCGTGCATGATCGACCAGGCGAATTGGGCCGGCAGCTCGATGGAGACGTTCGCGGCGATGCCGAGTTCCTTCGCCAATGCGAGCACGAGCCAGCGGCCGTGGGTCGGGTGCGGAACCACAATCCGCTCCGGTTCGGCAGGGTCGAGCGGGTTTCGGCGAATCTCGTCCGCTAGGCGTCGGGCGAGGGTTTCGAGGCGATTGCCGGCGTAGATGTCGATGGCGGTCACCAACGCACGGGCAAACGCCGGGAAGTGTGGAGCACGCGCAGGATCTCCACGCGGTTCAACCGGGGTCTGACGCGATAGGGAACAATGTAGCGTGTACCGGGAACAACCAGCTCTCGGGTGCCGTTGATACGCCCAGGGCGGCCCGAGGCAGGATGGTCCTTCAGGTTCTCTACTGCTTCGTGAACTCGTCCGACCAGTAGTCGAGCCGCCGCGGGATTGTCCTTGGCAACAAACTCGGCTTCATCGTCTAGGTTTCGCAGTGCCGTGGCGAGCCACCTAACCTCCACCGACTCCCCACTTGCCCAATACGCTCCTAACCTGCTTCTCGCTCGCGAACTCTTCGCGATCCGCTTCCGCTACGGCTTGCTCAATCTCCCCAACCTGCCACTCGTTTAGGACGACGAACTCGCGGATGGCTTGTGCGGCTAGAAACGACTTGGTGCGCTGTGTCGCCCTCGAAAGGCGATCCAGACGCTGTTTCAGGTCGTCGTCCAAGCGGAGCGTCATGGTGGCAGACATGTCGGTTTCCGGTCACGTTTTCGATGTGTACAAGATAGCACACCGGAGTTCAGTCTGGGCGGTAACGCGGCACGACATAGGGCCCCTCCGGTATCACGGCCACAGCGCTGTCGCCGCTGACTTTGATGCTTTCGCGAACCGCTTCCTCCACCGAGTCGATCGGTTCGACACCAGTGAGTTCGCGGTCAACATCGTTCAGCCGGCTCATCATGCGCACCCGCGCCGCCCGCTGCGCCTTGGTCTGCATCTCGCTCTCCCATTCGTCGATGTCGGCGAAGCGTTTCTCGAGCAGTGAAGCAAGAAAGGCGTCGGCGCCTTGATCGATCAACCGTCGCTGCGAAGCTCGGAAGGCGTCGGAGCCGAGGCCCTCCGAACAGTCCGAGGCGACGATCAGGGTCGCGTCGTCGCCGACGATGTCCAAGGGGGTCACCATGCCCTTCACCGTCTGGTAGTAGGTCTGATCGAGCGGGTAGCCCGCCGCCGAGGTCACCACGGTTCGGAACCGCCGGGGTACCGGCACGGTCAGGAAACGGTCGGCGTAGACAACCGCTTCGTTGTGGCTCGCGACGATCTCGCCGAAGTTGACGAAGGACAGCCGGCGCTCATCGTCGATCACCGTGTTCAGGGCATAGACGTCGCCGAGCATGCGCATGATCTCAAGCTGCTCCTCGTGCAGCGGATTGCCGTCCAGACGGCATTGGACCGCACACGGGTTCTCGAGGAAACGCGCGCTGTGGAAGGTGCGAATGGTGTCGGCATGGGCAATTCCGGGGGCGACCACCTTGCGGCCGCCGGAGTAGCCGGCCATGAAATGCGGTTCCACCAGGCCCGTGGCGATGCGCAGATCGGCTTCCACGAACCGGCGGTCGAGCTTGACCGGGGTGCCACGGGTCGGCGTCTCGCCGAAATCGACATGCGCCGCGTCGTCTTCGGCATGGTGATTGACTACGGGCACGCGGTCCAAGACCCACGGATCGCCGACGACCTCCGCCAGTTCGTCCCCCAGGTTCGGCCGGTGCAGGCCCGTGGCGACGAGGACGGTGATGTCCGCCGCATCAATGCCGGCGGCGAGCAGCGTCTCGACCATCGGCCTCAGGAACAGGCTGTTGGGCACGGGGCGCGTGACGTCGCAGATCAGGACGCAGGCCGAGCGCTTGCCCTCTGCGAGGTCCGCAAGCGGCGCACTCTCAACAGGTGCGAGGAGTGCCCGCCGCACAGCCGAGTCCGGATTGGCGAGGATCGGCATGGTCGGCTTGGCGATGACCGTCACGTCGATGTCGTCGCCGAACCGAACCGGCAGCCCGGACTTTCCGTATAGGAGGTCAACAATCATCCGGCGAGCATACCGTAGCGACGCGACAACCGGCGTCGCCTTACGCTCGAACCGAGCGCTCGACGCCCGTTCCCAAGAGGTGACATGGCGGCGTGCGTTGGTGCAGCATGACCAGGACCAAGACTTCGGTTTACGGCACCATGTTCCGACTCGTGAGGCACTTGCCGAACATCGCCGCGTACATGGATGCGCGACCATGGTGCATCGTCCTGGCCTTCGCCGCCCTTGCCACGGCAGCCGCAGCACCGGCTGACGAGGAGCGCTGGGAACAGACGCTACGCCTTGTGCGGGAGACGTTTCCCGATGTTCCTCAGATGTCGACGGAACGGCTCGCCGAATTGCTCGAGCAGGGCGAGGATCTTGTTCTACTCGACGCCCGTAGCGAAGAGGAGTTCGAGACGAGCCATCTACAGGGTGCGCTGAGGGCGGAGAACTTCCGCTCGGCCCGCGACATCCTGGAAGCCCGCGGCGAGAAGCCCATCGTCGTCGTGTACTGCTCGGTGGGCTACCGCTCCTCGCGCCTGGCCCGGCAGTTGCGGTCGAAGGGCATCGACAACGTGTTCAACCTCGAGGGGTCGTTGTTCAAATGGGCAAACGAAGGACGGCCCGTCCACCGCGGGCGACAGCAGGTCCGGTTCGTTCACCCCTTCGACGAGGACTGGGGCGAGTTGCTCGACGAAGCACTCCGGTCGGAACGCCAATGAGTCCTACACGCCGACCGTGGTTGAACGTGGCCTTCTATCCACGGGTGTCGCTGCGCGTGTCGGCGGCACTCGTGGTCCTTTCGAGCGCGACGGACATCACGGCAACTGAACCCGACGATGCGGCGCAGCTGAATGAACTGGCGGAATCGGTTGACCACCCGGCATGGGAACTTGCAGTACGGGAACGCGCGTATCGAGCCGCCCACGAGTCCGAGCACGCGGCAGTAGTCCGTGTAACCTGACCGCGCAAAACCGAGTCTCCCCGACTCCGCTACCATGCACCGATGCGTGTTCGGTTCGGCTTGCATCGGGATGTTCTCGACCCGACGTTGCCGCGCTCTGCGGTGGGCGAAATTACGGTCGGACCCCGGCGCTTCCTTGAACTCCTGGAAAGCGATCTCGGCATTGGGCCGACACTCGCCCACCCGTCCGAAGAACTGACGCTCTACCGCGCCTGTCTCGAAGAACTCGACGACTTCGGAAGGTTCTACAACCAGTCGTTCCAGGTTGATCCCGTAGGCGTGGCGCGCACGCTCTGCGACTGGCGGCACGAGTGGTACCTGCACGGCTGGGACGGGGCGTTCCCGTCCGGGGCGGGCCAACGGCTCGAGGACATGGCGGCCGTGGAGACGCTTGCCACTACGCGGGTCACGCGGTGCGCCGGCCAGCGGTTGCAGGCGGTCTTGGAACTGCTTGACTCGCGGCGTGTGCAGGTTGACGAGGTCGAACTCCTCGACGCCGTCGACGACCTGCCGCCGATGTGGCGCCGGGTCATCGAGCACTTCGACTGCCGGTCCGTGACCGAGGCCGCAATGGCGCCCTCGGATTCGGATCTCGGCAAGCTGCAGACTTTGCTTCTGAACGGCCGCGTCCAGCAACTGCGGTCAGACGGCTCGCTCGTGGTCATCCGGGCGTTCTCGCGAGACGTCACCGCCCAGGCAACGGCGGAGATCGTCCGCGCGCTCCCCGACCGACGACGCGTCGTCGTCGTCGCCGACCGCGACGGCATCGTTGTCGACAACGCCTTCGAACGCGTCGGCCTGCCCCGGGCCGGGTTCCAGCACTACTCGCCGTTTCGCAGCGCCGCCCAGGTGCTGAAGCTGACGCTGGCACTGGTCTGGGAGCCCCTGGATCCGCACCGCCTGCTGCAGTTCTTGATCCATCCGGTCAGCCCTCTGCCTTGGCGGGTTCGCGGACGTCTCGCCGAGGCGGTCGCCGCCCAACCCGGCATCGGCGGACCGGCCTGGTGCGATGCCATGACGGAGCTTGCCGACGATGCCGGGAACATCGAGTTCTGGACATCGCCGGCGAGATTCGCCGTGGCCGACGGCGTCCCCCTCGACTTCATTCTCGAACGGGTCCGGCGCTGCATCGCGTGGCTCGCGCAGCGCTTGGCGCTGGCCGAGGCCGGCGAGGAGCGGGCCGTCTATCGTGCCGCCTTTGCCCAGGCCGATGCTCTGGCGGCCAACCTGAAGCGGCGGCTGCAAGGCGGCACCACCAAGATCGCCAAGGTCGAGTTGGACGCCCTCGTCGACGACGTCAGCCGAGGCGCACCCGACCCGTCGATCATTGCCGAGGCAGGCCATGTTCCGGCAACGAGCCACCCCGCGAACGTCACGGAGAGGGTGGACGAGGTCTTGTGGTGGGATCTGGCGCCGTCGCAGCTCGATCTCACGTCACCGTGGTCGGCATCCGAGCGGGCAACGCTGGCCGAGGCCGGCGTAGAGCTACCCACTCCCGAGGACCGGCTCGCGGCTGACAAGCGCGCTTGGCAACGACCCGTTCTGAATTGCCAGAAGCGCCTAGTGTTGGTCGTGCACGACGAGGGTCAAGGCCGCCACCCGCTCTGGGGCCGGATCCAAGAGCAGTTCGGCAACGGTTGGGTCGACGTGCCCCTGGACCACGGTCTGCTTCAGGGGGACGGCGATGTGGCGGGCCGACTGGGGATCCGCGCACCCCCGCTGGAACAGAAACGTCTCCCCGGACCCCGGCGATGGTGGCACCTCGACCGAGCGATTCCGGCCCGCGGGACCGAGTCCTACACGAGCCTGAACAAGGTCTGCAACTACCCGCACGAGTGGGTGCTCACCTACGCCGCCCGCCTTGGAAGCGGGGGAATCAACGAGGTCGCAGACGGCGCCATGCTCAAGGGCAGCCTGGCCCATCGCCTGTTCGAACGGTTCTTCACCGAACACGGCACTTGGCAGGACCTCTCGGGCGAGGCCGTTGACCGATGGCTTGCCGAGACGATCGACGATCTCATCACCAAGGAAGGCGCGGTGCTGCTCGAGAACGGCCGCGGAGTCGATCGACAGCAGGTGGTCACAACCTTGGAAAGAGCACTGCGGCGACTGCTCGATCACCTCGACGGGGCCAACGTGCGGGAGGTCCAATCCGAACTGCCGCTCGCGAAGGCCTTTGCCGGTGGCACGTTGATGGGCGAGGCCGACCTCGTGCTGGTCAGCGCACGCGGCGAGCGGGCTGTGCTAGACGCCAAATGGGGCAGCGAACCCTATCGCCTGAAGGAGATCGAGGATGGCAAGCATCTGCAGCTTGCCGTCTACGGCTACTCGCTCGCTGAGCCGGCCTGGCCGTCTACGGGCTACTACATCGTCACCACGGGCAACGTTCTGGCACCGGACACCGGGTTCTTTCCCACTGCCATCGGCACCGGTGGCGATGACGTCGAGTCCATCTGGAGGAGATGCCTGGTCACGCGGGACTGGCGCCTCGAACAGTTCGAACGTGGCGTGATCGAGGTCAACGCCGGCGCCGAACCAGACGCGGACTCTCAAACCCCGTCCGGCGCCTTGGAGATCGCCGAAGGGCCGGACCGGTTCGACGAGTTCCACTGGCTGACGGGCGTGGAACCCTTCCGATGAGTGCTCCCGGACGGTTCGATCACGTCACTTTCATCAGCGCGGGCGCCGGCAGCGGCAAGACCTACCGGCTGATCGAGGAACTCGAACGCGCGCTCATCGACGATGGCACGTCGCCCGCGGGCATCGTCGCAACGACCTTCACCGTCAAGGCCGCCACGGAACTCAAGGAGCGCGTCCGCGACCGCCTGCTCGCCGGTGACCGCCTGGAGCTGGCCGAGCGCACGGCCGAGTCGCTCATCGGCACGGTGCACAGCGTGTGCGAGCGGCTGCTCAAACGTTTCGCCTTCGAACTCGGCCTGTCGCCGCAGTTGAACGTGATGAGCATCGACGACGGGGCGCGGTTCTTCAACCAGGCCCTAGACAACGTCCTGCCCATCGACCGGGTGCGTGACATGAACGCGTACTCGCAGCGTCTCGGGATCGTTAACCGCGGCATGCCCGATTGGTGGCGCGTCGTTAAGGACATCGTCGACAAGGCCCGGGAGAACAACATCGAGGGAGCTAGCCTGAGGGCGATGGGGCAGCGCAACGCCGACGGTCTCCTGGCGTTCTTTCCACCGACCGCAGACGCCGACCCGACGGCCGAACTTGCGCGCCGCATCGAACAAACCAGCGCCAACATGCCGGACACGGGCCACGCCGGGACGGACAAGTACCGCGCCATTCTCAACGAAGCGAAACCCCTGATCGCTCGCGCGGACTGCCCGTGGCGGGTGTGGATGCGGCTCGCCGGAGAACGCGGAATCAAGGCGATCGCCGAGCACGTTAGCTACATCCAGGAGGTCGCCACCCTCTACGAGAGCCACCCGGCCCTGCACCGCGACCTCGAGCAGTTTGCACGGGGCGTGTTCGATATCGCCGCCGACTGCCTCGTCCGCTTCCAGAGCTTGAAGCGCGAACGCGGATTGATCGACTTCAACGACATGGAGCAGTTCACGCTCCATGCCCTCGACCACGAGCTGGTGCGCGAGCGCCTAGCCGACGAAGTCGAGCTGCTGCTCGTAGACGAGTTCCAGGACACCAACCCCATGCAGCTGGCGCTGTTCCTGAAGCTGGCGGCCTTGGCCGACCGCGCGATCTTCGTAGGCGATGTGAAACAGGCGATCTACGAGTTCCGCGGCTGCGACCCGACGCTGGTGTTCGACACGCTGGACAGCCTGACCGCAGGAGACGCCAAGACGGACAACCTGGATACGAGCTGGCGGTCCCGACCGGCACTGGTGCGCTACGTCAATGAACTCTTCGCCGCCGTGTTCAAGGCGGATGTTGGCCGCGATCTCATCGTGCTCGACGCGCAGCGCAAGGAGATGGAACCGCCCGCCGTCAACACCTGGATGGTGGACGGCAACAAACCGGCAAGTGCCCTTGCGATCGCCGAAAGCGTGGCCGGGCTGGTGGCATCCGGGGAGCCGGTGTGTGACCCGGATACCGGGGAGGAACGCCCGATCTCGTACGGCGACATCGCGGTGCTGGCGCGCACCAACGACCATGTCGAGCAGATCGCGCGGGCGCTGCGCGAGCGCCAAGTGCCGATGAAGATGACCCTGCAGGGCCTGCTTGAGACACCGGAAGTGTGTCTCTCGAAGAGCTGTCTGCGGCGCCTTGCCGACCGTGCAGACACCCTCTCCAGCGCCGAGATCATGGCCCTGGCGGACTGCGCCGAACCGGAGGAATGGTTGGCGCATCGACTCGACTGGCTAGCGGATGGCAACGACTCCATGGCCTGGGGAGAGGACGATCATCCCATCATCCGGCGTCTGCACGAGATGCGCGCCGAGAGCGCGCTGCGCTCCCCGGTGGAGACCGTCGCCCGAGTTCTGAACGAAGCCGACATCCGGCGCATTGTCGCGGCCTGGGGGCCGGACGAACTCCGCGCCGCCCAGCGTCAACGGAACCTCGACGCCTTGCTGGACCTCGCCGTCGAGTACGAGAAGCATGCCTCTTCACACCGCGAGCCGGGGACGCTCACCGGTTTCCTGTTCTGGCTGGAACACCCGAGTTCGCCCGACCTCGACCTGCAACCGGTGGTCACCACCGGGGACGCGGTGCACGTCCTCACCTACCACCGCGCCAAGGGATTGGAATGGCCCGTGGTGGTGTGCACCGACTTCGACTACCAGGAACGCCTGAGAACCTGGGATGTGCGCGTAGAGCTCACGGCGGACTTCGACATCGACAAGCCGCTGGCAAACCGGGAACTCCGCTACTGGCCCAACATCTTCGGCCCGCGCACCCGGGGCGTTCCCGCTCGCCAGGCCATCGAAGACTCGGACGAGGGGGCGCGCTGTCGAGACAGGACGGAGGCCGAACTGCGCCGTCTGGCCTACGTGGGCATGACCCGTGCGCGCGACAGGCTGGTGCTGGCCGTACCGTCCAGGTTCGGCAAGGACGCCTGGTACCGGAGCTTCGCGACGGACTTC
Organism: Gammaproteobacteria bacterium; assembly: GCA_009839505.1. GTDB lineage: Bacteria > Pseudomonadota > Gammaproteobacteria > Pseudomonadales > Azotimanducaceae > VXYL01. The sequence continues at coordinate 2,404 of VXPO01000083.1, read as the reverse complement.
GCGATTCCTTCCGGCGATACGCTCGATCTGCCGAACGGCGAGTCGCTGCTGTCCTCCCACGAGGTGATCGAGGTCGGGATGGGCGAACCCGAACCGCTGCCCTACTCGCCCCGCTGGTTCGAACGAAGGGATCTCCGGGAATACCCGGCGAAGATCGTGCAGCCGTCCGCCGCGGTTCCCGTGGAAGGAACCGCCGTCGGCGAGATCGTGGAGCTCGGGGAACGCGTCGCACTGCACGGCGGCGACATGGCGGATGTCGGCACCGGTCTGCACGCCGTCATCGCCGCCGAACTCGTCAATCCCCTTTCAGACAGCCGCGCGATCAAGCGGGCTGAGGCGATCCTTGCTGGATTCGGCGTCGGCGCGCATCTCGAAGCGACCGAAGCAGTTGCCATTGCCCACCGATTCGCCCGCACGCTCAAGCGCAGGTTCGCCCCGTCGAAGATCGAAGTGGAGGTGCCGATCGAACACGACCTCGAGGACGGCCGAATCGTTCGCGGGTACGTCGATGTGCTCGCACAAACCGCGCAGGGTTGGTTGGTGATCGACCACAAATCGTCCCCCTTGTCAGCTTCGAAGTGGCCGGAAGAGGCGTTGAAGTACTCGGGCCAGCTCGGCACCTACCGTGCGGCGTTGACGGCCGCCGGCCGAGAGGTGGCGGGATGCTTCATCCACTTCGCCGTCACCGGCGGCCTGGTGGAGGTGCGTGTACCATAGGCGGTTTACCGCCTCGTCCTGCTCTTTCCAATGCCCAAGGGATTGCCGTCGACCAAGGATGATGGCGCCCGTGCCTCTCGGCGTTGGCGTCGACCGCCGGCCGAGTTCTCAAGGGCGAGTTCCAGCGAAGGGGCTTCCGACGTAGAGCCGGCACAAGCGCAGCGCAGCAGCGCAAGCTACGCCGGGTTCACCGAGGGCAGCGTCGCCCGACACCTGATCCACCTCGGCTCGTTCATGGCGCTGGGATCGGTGTCGATGATCGGCGCGCGCATGGCCGAAGCGTTCTACCTGGGCATTCTCGGCACCGAGTTCCTGGCGGCGTTGGGGTTCGCGTATCCCATCTCAATGTTCCTGTTCGCGTTCGCCAGCGGCATCGGCACCGGCGCCTCATCGGTGATCGCCCGCGTGTACGGGGCCGGCGACCATGCCCAGGCTGCGCGCCTGGTCACCCACGCCCAACTGCTCGTGTTCCTGGTGAGCGTCGCGATCAGCGCCTTCGGCCTGGTGTTCGCGCAGGATCTGCTCGCGCTGCTCGGGGCTGAGGGCGAGGTGCGGGCCATGTCGACCGAGTACCTGCGCATCTACATGCTGGGCTTCCCCCTGTTCATGCTGTCCATGGTCGGCTCGACGCTGCTACGCGCCACCGGCAGTGCGACCAGCCCCGGGGTGGTCATGGCCGGTGGCTCCGTGCTGCAGATCGGCATCGCCCCGTTGTTGATCTTCGGGCTCTACGGCTTCCCCGATCTCGGCATCACCGGCGCCGCCTGGGCGTACGTGGCGTCGAGGGTGTTCAGCGTCTCCCTCTACCTGGTGATCCTGATCCGGGTGCGGATGATCAGCCTGTCGTTGACGGACCTCGGCAAGTCCTGGGGTGCCATTCTTCACGTCGGCGGACCTGCCACGCTCAGCAGCCTTACCTATCCGTTCTCCATGCTGGTCATCACGAGGCTGCTCGCCGGCCATGGCGACGCGGTGGTCGCGGGATACCTGGTGGCATCCCGCGTCGAGACCCTGGTGCACATGGTCATCTGGTCCGCGTCCTCATCCGTGGCACCCTTCGTCGGCCAGAACTGGGGTGCGGAAAACTATCAGCGCGTCCGCATCGCGCTACGCCAGGTCAACTTCTTCTGCCTCGGCTGGGGCGTCGTCACTTTCGTCGCGCTGGCACTGGGCGGGGAGATCATCGTGCGCCTCATCGATCCCGATCCGACCGTCGTATCGGTGGCAGCCACGTTCTTCCTGATCATGCCGCTGTCCATCGGATTCATGGGCGTCATGCACGTCGCGACCTACTGCTTCAACGCCCTCGGCCAGCCGTTCCCGCCGCTCGTGCTCTCGCTCTTGCGGACGCTGGGGTTGTACGTACCGCTGGCGATCCTCGGCAACTACCTGTGGGGCTACGTCGGCATCTTCCTGGCGACGGCGCTAAGCAACGTGGTGCTGGGTGTCGGCGGCTGGTATTGGAACCGGACGGCGGTGAGACGCGGGATTGCCATCCGCAACGCGAAGAACGCGGTACCGAGGGCCAAAGCGGCACCCGCCTGAGCACTCCGGAAGCTCTCAACAAGCCCGTCCGCGTGCCCTCGTGGTCGTCCTTCTTCGCCAGACCGACACCGTGCGGCGACCGGCCCCCGGGCGACCACAAGGGTCGCCCCTTGCATGGAACAAACGCGACCGGGAGCGTAAG
>VXPO01000110.1 GCA_009839505.1 Gammaproteobacteria bacterium | reverse complement strand
TGGTGTTGCCCCACGCGTCCGCCGACCGGCGGCGCACCAGCGTGGTCGCGCCGCTGGACACCGATTCGAGGTAGCCCCGCGGGTTGTAGGCGTACGTCACCGCGGCCCCCGACGGATGCGTCGCGGACGACAGCCGGCCGTGCGCGTCGTACCCGTAGCCGGTCGCCAACCGCTCCGTCCGCCCCCCGGCGGCGATGCGCACGGTCGCCGTCTGCAGCCGCGCGTCCGCGTTGTAGGAGTAGCTCTCCGAGAAGCCCGCGCCGTAGCTGCGGCTGTGGAGCAGACCCTTGCCGTTGGGCGGGTCCCAGACCCAGCGCGCCTCGCCCCCGCCCGGATCGTCGCGCTGCTTCAGCCGGCCCAGCAGGTCGTAGCCGTAGCTCGTCGTGCCCCGCGCGTCGCGCCGCTCCAGCACCTCGCCCAGCGCGCTGTGCTCGAACCGCGCGCTCGCTCCGGTGGCCGAGGCCCCCATCGCCGGGTTCGTGACGCTGTCGCGGTTGCCCGCCTTGTCGTACGTGAACGAGGTCTCCACGCCCGCCGCGGTCACCGTCTCCAGCAGCCCGGAGCCGTCGTAGGCGAACGTGGTCGTCACCCGCTTCGACGCCAGCGTCTGCTCCGCCCCCTCCAGGGTCTCGACCAGTTCGCCGAGGACGTTGTACGTGCGTTTCGTCTTCCGCGTCGCCGCCGTCACGGTTCCCGAGGTCGGCTGGCCGAACCGCCGGTGGTTCGCCAAGGTGTACGCGAAGGCCGCGCCCGCCGGACGCTTCATCGATGTGCCGGAAACGTCGGGGATTGTGGAACCCGACGTCACGGTGAGATCACTTTGCAGGGACGACGATCGGGTGTCCGGAACTTTTCAGCATCCCGACGCCGTGGACCTGCAGTACGGCGGCGAGCACCGACTTCGAGCTGCGCTCGCCATTGGCACGTCTAGGCAAATCCAGCCTTGGTACGCTGGGTGGATGTCCTTTTTCTACCGCAGGGTGGATGTCCCTCTTCGGCCCGCCTCGTGGCTAGCCGGGCTGCAGCATGCGGGTCACAGCAACCGCCACGGCGATGGCGACGATCAAGCACACGGCAACGGCGGCGAGGGTTCCCGGCAGCCCTTGGCGACCCGAGCCGGCAGTGACCGCCTCCATGCCGTCGGCCGACGTCGCGGTCATTCGCTTCCAGATGCCCCTTGCCGACCAGAAGGCCACTCCCGCGCACAGCGTCGCGACACCTGCCGATGTCCAGATGATCTGTTCGAGCTGGCGGTGCATTCCGACATCCAAAAGGTAGACGCCGACGGCAAGGTAGATCGTGCGGCCGGACCACAGGACGCCGAACAACGAGACCGTGAGCACCATGCACCATGGTAGAACCGCCATGCTGGCGCCCCCGACGCTGATCTCCGCCATGGACATCCTGCCATGCTCCAAAGGATCCTCGCGCGACCGGACTTCGCTAGTCTTGAACGCCGAGCCTGGTCGACAGCCTGTCGAGCCACTCGCGCTGGTCCTCGCGGACGTACTGCCCGTAGCGCTCGATCCGATCGGCGACGGTGAATCCCCGCTCGTTCGGCAAGGACGGGTCCGCGCCCAGGTCGAGGAGGTAGCAGGCGAACTCGTAGTTCCCGTAGCCGACGGCCGCAAGAAGGGGGCTTTCGAGATCCCCGTCCCTGGCGTCAATGTCAGCCCCCGCCTCGACCAGCAGCCGCGCGTTCTCGATCCTGGAGTGCAGGACCGCCGCGAAGATCACCGTCTTTTTCCCGTAGACGTCCAGGGAGTCCGGATCGGCGCCGTGCGCCAGCGCCGCGGAGAGGAAGCGATGGTCGCCGGCGCGGGCCGCCAGCTCCATCACCGGCTTCAGGGGCGTCTGCTCGACCTTTCCGGTGTACTCGCCCGCCTCGAAGTGTTCCAGGCTGGCTCCCGCCCCGAGCAGCATCTCGAAGCACTCCAGGCAGTCCGAGAAGAGGGCCCACTTCAGCAGGTTCATTCCTTCCCGACCCCGGTGGTCCACGTCCAGCCCCGCCTGAATGAGGCGATCCAGGTCCGCCGGCCGCCCACGGCGAATCGCCTCCGCCCCGGCGACAGCCTCCCCGTGCGAAAAGTACTCCTCGACCGGCGGCACGCGGGAGCCGCACGCGGTTGATGCCACGGCGACTGCCGCCACGGCCAGAACCATGGGACCGACGGGAACTCTCCGCCTGGCGACGTCGCTTCGCGTCACGGGAACTCCAGGAATCTGTCGATGGAGTGCCTGTGGAGCCCCGACCCGCCGCTCCTCGAGTCGTGCGGTATCCGCCGGCCGGCGGCCGACGGAAGATCGAAACCCATGATCCATGTGGGCGCGTCCTGCAGACCGCTCAGGAAGTCGCCTCGAATGTGGTGCGCCCGTATCAACCCGTAGCGACCAGGCCCGTACGCCGACGACAGACCGGCCGCGTTGAACGTCACGGCGCGGACACCTGTTGCACTCGAAACGGCCGACGCGAGACCGCCCCCCAGCGAGTGCCCCACCACGGTGAGATCCCTGCCCGTTAGTTCCAATACCCGCTGCGCAAGCCGAATTGCCTGCTCGTACTGCGATGCCCGCAACCCCAAGGCCTGCGCCCCGTTCGTCTTCCAATCGGCCAACTCGTCCTCGCTGCCCCGGAACGCCAGGTAGTACTGGCCGTCCCTTTCGTACAGCGCCGCCGCGAATCCGTCGTCCGGATCATACTCGATGCCCAAGCTGCCCAGCAGTCCGCCGTCGTCGTCGTGGTAGACCTGCCTGGCCAGTTCCGCGGAAGTCCGGTCGCGTTCCGTCCAGTTCGGCTCGACCGGCTCGTCGGCGGGGCTCTCGTCGGCGACGACGAGGTGCCGCACGGTCCGCACCAGCCCGCCGAACGGCCGCACCCGCGTCCTCCAGCCGTACCCGACCGTCACCCTCCCGTCCCGACCCCACGCGAGGCCCGCGGTCAGTGTGCGGAGGACCTGGACCCCGAACACGCGCTGCAGCGACGACACCGTCACCGTGCGGGCTCCGCCGCCCGGCGGGCCGCCGCCGGCGAAGTTCACGCAGTTCGAGCCGGGCGCGCCGCACGACCCCGCGACGACCATCCCCGTCGGGTCCGTGCGGCTCAGCGGGTTGTTGCCGACGTAGCCGTAGAGCGCCCACCCCTGGCTGCCCGCCGGCCCCGAGACCACCGGGTCCGGGCTCAGGAAGCGCCCCAGCAGCGGGTCGTACACCCGCCCGTTCATGTGCACCAGCCCCGTGCGGTCCAGATGCTCGTGCCCCGTGAATCCCCGCGACGCCCGCCGCCCCTGCGCGGCGAGCAGCGCCGTCGACGACGCGGCCGTCAGCCGCCCCGTCCAGTCCGGCCGCCGCCGGTCCCCGTACGGGTCGTGGGCCAGCACGACGAGTTCGGCGCCCGCCGAGTCGGTCACTGACTCCACGGACCCCAGATGGTCCCGGTGCGGGTACTCCCACGACGACGACGCGGCGCCGCCGCCCGCCGGCGTGGTGCGCACGTGCACCGCCGCGCCGAGCCGCGTCCGCTCCACCACCGAGCCGTCGGCCCGGTAGGTCTTCTCGTACGCCCCCGCGTAGTACGTGTCCTCGGTCTTTCCGGACCACTCGCTGCGCCGGTGGCGGCGCGCCCCGTCCGGCCCGTAGGCGAACGCGTCCCGCGCGGTCGACGTCGCCGTCGCGCTCGAGGCGAGCCTCACCTCCGTCGCCAGCCCCCGCCCGTCCCACGACACGAAGCGGTCGTCGCCCGGCCGCTCGTAGCGCGTCACGTGGCCGGCGTCGTCGTGGTGCAGCGTCCACGCCGCCCCGCCCACGGTGACCGAATCCAGCCGCCGGTCCGTCCGGTCGTACCCGTACGCCGTCGCCGACCGGCCCGCCGACGCCGAGTCGGTCTTCGACTCCAGGTCGCCGCGCGCCGAGTAGGCGTACGACAGCACCCGGTCCGCCGCCAGCTCCGTGCGCGCCTCCGTCAGCCGGTTCAGGTGGTCGTAGGCGAACGTCTCCGTCTGCGCCCCCGCGCGGCTGTGCAGCGAGCCGTCGCTGCGCCACGCGTACGCGTTCGACTGCAGCACCGCCGCCGCCGCGCCCGTCCCCCGCGTCGTGCGCACGGACTCCAGGCGGCCCGTCGCCGCGTCGAAGCCGCGCACCGTGCCGACGCCGTTGCCGTACGCCGCGCCGGTGGTGTTGCCCCACGCGTCCGCCGACCGGCGGCGCACCAGCGTGGTCGCGCCGCTCGACACCGACTCCAGATAGCCCCGCGGGTTGTAGGCGTACGTCACCGCCGCCCCCGACGGGTGCGTCGCGGACGACAGCCGGCCGTGCCCGTCGTAGCCGTGGCGGGTCACGAACCGCTCCGTCCGCCCCCCGGCGGCGATCCGCGTGGTCGCCGTCTCCAGCCGCGCGTGTCGCCCGCGTCAGCGTCCGTCACCCGCGGCACGACGGCGGCCTCCCCGCCGACCGCCACGGCCACCGCCACGACGGGCTCCACCGCCGGTCGGCTGTTCGGCACGGTCGCGCGGAACGTCCGCGGTTCGGAAGCGTCGTTGTCCGCGCCGCTGTCGTCGGTCGCCCTCACCGTCACCGTCGCCTCGCCGCGGCCGACGCCCCGCACCAGGACGTCCCGCCCCGACGGCTCCGCCGCCGCGACCGAGGCGTCGCTGGTGGCCGCCGACAGGGTGTGCGCGTCGCGCGCGTCGGCGTCCCGCACGGGCACCCTCGCCGCGTGCGTCCGCCCGTTGCTCACGGCGACGTCGGACATCGCGCCCACCACCGGCCGGCTGTTCGGCACCGTGACCCGGAAGCGCACCGGCGGATCCGACGTGTCGTTGTCCGCGCCGCTGTCGTCGGTCGCCGTCACCGACACCGTCGCGGTGCCGCGGTGCTGCGCCCGCACCTTCACGCGGCCGCCCACGGGGTACGCCAGCGCCGTGGCGTTGGCGTCCGACCGCGCCGTCAGCGTGTGGGCGTCGTCCGGATCGGCGTCCGACACCGCCGTCAGCGCGTGCCCGGCGCCGCCGCACGCGTCGTCGGTCACGGCCACGTCGAGGAACGTCATCCGGCCGTTGCCCACCTCGATCGGGGCCACCGGACCCACGACGGGACGGACGTTCGGCACCGTCGCCGCGAACGTCACCGGCGTCGACGTCGCGTTCGCCGCCCCGCTGTCGTCCGTCGCCGTCACCGTCACCGTCGCCGTGCCGCACGCGACGCCACGCACCGCGAGCCGCTTCCCCGACACCGCCACCGTCGCCACCGACGCGTCGCCCGAGGATGCCGACACCGTGTGCGCGTCGCCCGCGTCCGCGTCCGTCACCGTCACCGTCCGCGTGCCCGTCGAACCCTTCGCCACCTCGATGTCGGCGATCGCCGACACCGCCGGCCGGGTGTTGACGTGGGCGAAGTCCAGCGCCGCCGGCAGGCAGACCGGCGACCGCGTCGACGGGCCCGGGTCGGGCGGATCGTCCCCGTCCTCGTCCGAGCGCGAGCGCGGCCGCGTCGAGCACCGCTGCAGCGTGAACGTGTACAGCCCGGCGGGCCTGCCCGTCAGCTCGATGGGCGACACGGTGTGGATGTGGTCGCCGTCCGGCCCGCTCTCCGCCACCCGGTAGGTGTCCGCGGTGGGCGCCTGCGATCCGGTCCAGGTCACCGTGACCGGCGGGTCCACCTCGATGGTCTGTCCGGCGGCGGTCGCCGCGAGGAGCAGCGCCGCGGCCGCAGGCGCGGTCCATACCCGCGCAACGACCGCCGGGGTCCGCCGCGCAACGTTGAACCTGCGGCGGTCGACGGACTGGTGTCGTCGGGGCGCCGCCGGGCTGTCGCCCGGCGGTCGATGCCTCAGTGGTGGCAGCCGGATTCCATCGGTCGTCTCCATCGCGGGGCGGAGTCGACAGGGGACAATCGCCGACGGCCCCCCGAAAACCCGCCGCCTTCGGAAAACGCGAACTTCCGGCATCGCCTCCTCCCGATCAACGGAAAACCTGCCCGGGTTGTGTGTAGGTTTTCTGTTGACTGCGCGCGCCACGCCCGGACGCAACGCTCGGGGCCGGAGGCGGCGCGCTGCATCCCGCGCGTTCCGGCGCACAGCGACGCGACGGCGCGTCGTTGCCGACGCGATTGGGAACGGCTTTGGGGTGCTACGGGCGGACGGAGATCCTGGCGTAGCGGACCCCGTTTTCGGTGATCTGCTGGGTTTCGATCAGGTATCGGCCGATCTGCAATCCCACGTTGGCGTCCGGTATGAGCTCCAGATGGTCGAGGATCATGCCGTTGATGGTGCGCGATGGCGCGGTCGGCAGGTCCCAGCCGAGTTCCCGGTTGACCGTTCGCACCAGGGTCTTGCCGTCTACGACGAAGCTGCCGTCGCGCTCGGGCACGATGTTGCCGATCTCCGCGGCGAAGTCGGTGGTGAACTGCCCGACGATCTCTTCGAGGATGTCATCGAGGGTGACGAGACCGTGGACATCGCCGTACTCGTCGACCACCAGGGCGAGACGCCGTTGTTCCTTGCGGAAGTTCATCAACTGCGTGCTGAGCGACGTGGCCTCGGGAACGAAGTACGGCTCGTCCGACTCGCCGACGAGCTCCGCCTTGGTGAACTCGTCTCTGAACAGGGCGAACCGGCGCAGGTGCAGAACGCCCAGCACCTCGTCCATGCTGTCGCGGAACACCGGCAGCCGGGTGTGCTGCGACGTCTGGATCGTCTCCTTGATGTGTGCGTTGTCGTCGGAGATGTCGATGCCCTCGATGTCCCCGAGCGGCACCATGATCTGGTCGATGGTCACCTCCTGGAGTTCCAAGATCCTGAGCACCATCTCCTGGTGCTCCGGTGGAATCGCGGCCCGTTCGGCCAGCACGGTCTTCAGCTCGGCCACGGAGAGGTGCTCGGACTCTGCCGTCACCGGCCCGATCAGGGGCCGCGCAAGGTAGTTGCTGACGGCGTTGACCGAGACGACGACCGGGTTCGCGATCTTCAGCAGCGGGGCCAGGATGAACGACGCCCAGAAGGCCACCAACTCCGGGCGCTGCGCCGCCACGGTCTTCGGCGTCACCTCCACGAAGATGAGTACGAAGAGGGTCAGGATGATCGGGCCGGCGATTACGCCGGCGGTCTCGCCGAGGAATCGGGTGGCGACGACGGCGAAGAGGGCTGCGGCGATGAAGTTGACGAGATTGTTGCCCACGAGGATCACGCCGAGCAGCCGGTCCGGACGCTCGAGCAGCCGCTGCGCGCGACCCGCGCCGCGATGGCCCTCGTTGACAAGGTGCCGCAACCGGTAGCGGTTGAGCGCCATCATCGCCGTCTCGGTCGCCGCAAAGTAGGCCGACATGATCAGCAGAGCCAGGATGATGACCAGCAGCATCCCGCTTGAGACTTCGTTCATGGCCACACCTCCGTAGGGGCGACCCTTGTGGTCGCCCGTGTTCGATAGCCGCGCGGTCGCCGGTCTTGGCTAGATCGCGCCGTGTAGATGAGTCGCAAGGCGCTGGTTGCTAAGCCGTCAATCCGAACGTTTGTCCATCGCCGCCAACTGCTCGGCGCTGACTTCGGTTTGGAAGCGACCCTTCCACTCGCTGTAGGGCATTCCGTAGACACGTTCCCGTGCCGCCTCGTAGTCCACCGCCAAGCCGCGATCCTCCGCGGCGGCGACATACCACTTCGACAGGCAGTTCCGGCAGAACCCGGCCAGGTTCATGAGATCGATGTTCTGCACGTCCTTGTTGTCGTCGAGATGCTGGACCAGGCGCCGGAAGACGGCCGCCTCGATGGCTTCCTCGGTGGGGTCGGTTGGCGTGGACATTGCCTTTCCAGTTGCTTCGTTGGACACCCGATAATACCCCCCAATCGGACTGACGACTTCTTGGGCGCAAAGCAATGGAATTACTGGCCAATCCGGAGATCTGGATCGCGTTCGCGACGCTCGCGGCGCTGGAGATCGTCCTCGGAATCGACAACATCGTCTTCATCAGCGTGCTGACCGGGCACCTGCCTGAGGAACAGCGCCCGAAGGCGCGGTTCATCGGCCTGCTTCTAGCGATGGTGATGCGCATTGGTCTGCTGTTGTCGCTGACCTGGATGATGGGTTTAACGGCTGATTTGTTCACGGTCCTCGGTCAGGGGATTTCCGGACGCGACCTCATCCTGCTCTTCGGCGGCGCGTTCCTGATCGCAAAGGCGACCCGGGAGGTGCACAACTCGCTGGAGATCGACGATGAACACGCCCACGGCGGTGTCACGTCCGGCTTCGTCATGGTCCTTGTGCAGATCGCCTTGATCGACATCGTTTTCTCCCTCGACTCGGTCATCACCGCCGTGGGCCTGGTGGACAACCTGCCGGTGATGATCGCCGCCATCGTCACGGCCGTGGTGGTGATGATCCTGGCCGCGGGCCCGGTCAGCGAGTTCGTGGAGGGCAACCCCTCGGTCAAGATCCTGGCCCTGGCGTTCCTGGTCCTGATCGGCTTCGCCCTGGTCACCGAGGGCTTGGACATTCACGTGCCGAAGGGATACATCTACTTCGCGATGGCGTTCTCGTTCGGCGTGCAGTTGCTGAACATACGCGCCAGCCGGCGCCGGCAGGTCAAGCTGCGCAAGGCCCAATTGGGCGACTTGATCCGGCTTGGTCCGTAACGCGGCGACCGTTTCGCAGCCCTTGGCGGTCCGCCATCGCCGAGGAGGAAGGGGTCAGCGGCGTTCGGGACGGACGAACACCAACTCGTCAGCGCTAGAGCGTTCCTCGCTGTAGCGGTAGCCCTCGGTGTCGAAGGCCTTGAGGCCCTTGATGGTCTCCACGCGGTTCCTGGCGATATGGGCGGCCATCAATCCCCGCGCCTTCTTCGCGAAGAAGCTGATGAACTTGACCTGGCCGTTCTTCGTGTCGAGGAACCGGGTGTTCAGAACCCTCGCGTCGAGCTTGTCCGGATTCACCGCGTGCCAATACTCGTTGGACGCGAGATTGACCAGCGTCTTGTTGCGGTGCCCGGCGAGATCGTCGTTCAGCGCGTCAGTGATGCGGTCGCCCCAGAAAGCGTAGAGATCGGTCCCGCGCGCGTTGGCGAACGCCGTGCCCATCTCCAACCGGTAGGGGTGAATCTTGTCCATCGGTCTCAGTACGCCGTAGAGCCCCGAGAGAATCCGAACACGTCGCTGCAGCGAGGTGAGTTCGCGTTCGCCGAAATCCCAAGCTCCGAGCCCCATGTAAACGTCACCGGTGAACGCCAAGGCCGCCTGCTTGGCACCCCGGGCATCGGTGCGCCACTCGTTGTAGCGGTTGCAGTTCAGTTCGCCGAGTTTCTGGCTGATGCCCATGAGGTCCGAAACGTCGCCGGGCGCCAATTTCGCAAGATCCTTGATCAGCACCGCGGCGTCATCGACGAACGCGGGCTTCGACGACTTGCGCGTGCGCGGGCGAGTTTCGAAGTCGAGGGACTTGGCGGGCGAGATGACGGCCAGCATGGTCGCATGCCTCTTGCGGCGCGTTGCTACAAAGGATTCTACAACCTGACGGGCTTCGGCGCGCCAGCCGCGTAGGGGCGACCCTTGTGGTCGCCCGTGCTGGGTGTTCGCATGAGGCCCGTTTCGACGGACGCGAGGCGACCACAAGGGTCGCCCCTACGGCCAGGCGAACCTCTGCCTGCCAACCGCCGCGCTAAACTACGGGGATGCAGGCTGCCGGACTAACGGACACGGGACGGGTTCGCGACGAGAACCAAGACACCTTCGCCATCCGCGAGGAGCTTGGCCTGGCGTTGCTGGCCGACGGCGTGGCCCGGCCCCGGGCGGGCGGGGTGGCGGCCGAAGTGGCGGTGGACACCGCCTTGGAATACCTGATCGACGCGAGGTCGCGGGAGTGGCTGACCGCCGCCCACCTGCGAAAGGCGCTGGAGCTGGCCAACACGCGGGTATTCGGACTGTCCCAAGCAGTTTCGGCGTACCGGGGGATGGCGACCACCCTGGTTGCCGCCGCCCTGGTCGGATCGAAGGGGTTCGTCGCGCATGTCGGCGACTCCCGCGCGTACCGGTACCGTTGCGGCACCCTGTCGGCCGTCACCAAGGACCACAACACCGCCCAGGAATGGGTGGACGCGGGCCTGATCACGGCCGAGGAGGCGCGATTCGTCAATAGCCGACACGTCGTCACCCGCGCCATCGGTGCGGAGGTGACGTTGGCGCCGGACGTCTGCGAGTTGGACCTGGATCCGGGCGATCTCCTGCTGATGTGCAGCGACGGTCTGACGGAACACCTGGAAGATGGCGAGATCGAAGAGGTCCTGGCTGCGACCCCGGGTCTCGGACAGGCGGCGGAGCGCCTGGTGGAAGCCGCGAACCACGCCGGCGGCTCGGACAACGTCACGGTGGTGCTGGTCCGGTGCTGAACCCGACAGGAGGAGAGGGAGGATAAAAGATGGTCAAGGAGCGCATCGAGGAGAAACTTGCCGACAAGTTCGACCCGGAACATCTGGAGGTCGTCAACGAGAGCGGCAACCACAACGTGCCGGACGGCTCGGAGACGCACTTCAAGGTGGTGATCGTGTCCGCGAGCTTCGCCGGCGAGCGCCTGATCGCCCGCCACCGGCGCGTCAACGAAGCCCTGGCCACGGAACTCGCGGGCCCGGTGCACGCACTGGCGATCCACACCTACACCGCCGACGACTGGAGAAAACGCTTCGGCGACGCACCGATGTCGCCGCCGTGCCTCGGCGGCGACGGCAGCCTGGGTTGACCACCCGCCGCGGCCGATGACGACCGTCGCCACCTTCTACCGTTTCGAACCCCAAGGCGACATCGACGCCCTGCGTGCCGAGGTGGAGCAGACCTGCCTGAAACGATCGCTGCGCGGCACAGTGCTGCTGGCGGCCGAAGGCTTCAACGCGGCACTGGCGGGTGCGCGGGCGGACCTCAACTACCTCATAGAACGCCACTTTCGGGGGGTCGCGGTGAAGTGGTCCACGGCGGCTCCGGGCAATCCGGTCTTCGACCGCCTGAAGGTGCGCCAGCAGCCCGAGATCGTCGGCTTCGGCCGACCGCTCGCGCCTTCGACTCCGGTTGGCGAACGCGTTAGCCCGAGCGATTGGAAAAGGCTCATTGAGGATCCCGCTGTCCTGATCGTCGACGTGCGCAACGACTACGAGTCCGACGTCGGCACTTTCCACGGTGCGAAGCGCGCCGACACGGCCAACTTTCGCGACTTCCCGGATTTCGCAATGCGCGAACTCTCAGAGCACAAGCAGCGCCCCATCGCCATGTACTGCACGGGTGGAATCCGCTGCGAAAAGGCATCCGCCTACCTGTTGGAGCAGGGCTTCGCCGACGTGCGCCAACTCGACGGGGGAATCCTCGGGTACTTCGCCGAGGTCACGCCCGACAACAACGCCTTCGAAGGCGAATGCTTCGTGTTCGACCAGCGGGTTTCCGTCACGCAGGAGCTCGAGCAGGGGAGCTACGAGTTGTGCGAGACATGCGGACGGCCGCTGTCGCGCGACGATAGCAGTGGGTCTTCGCCAGTTGCACGCTGCTCGGCGTGCGCCCAGTTCCAGAGAAGGACGATCTAGGGAAACCCTGAACAAGCGACATTGGCTGTTTGGAACCATTCCCGTAGGGGCGACCCTTGTGGTCGCCCGTCTTGGTCAACCGACACCGTGCGTGACTGGCACGGGCGACCACAAGGGTCGCCCCCACGAGCTTGTTCAGAGCTTCCCTAGGCTGTCCCGCGGGCCAGCCGCCGAATGGCCTTGACACGGTCCCTGGTGGACGGATGGGACCAGGACGTGCGACGAATGTCGTGATCGTTCAATTCGGCCAGTCGTAACAGGGCTTCCGCCAGCAATTCTCCATCTTCCAGGAGTTCGACGGCCAGCCGATCGGTCTGCAACTCCATACGGCGCATGAAGAAACCCGGGATCAGGACGTATAGGACCCAGGTCGCCAGCATCACGAACAACGTGCCGGTCAACACGCTTGGTACCGTCTCCTCTCGATACAGCGGACCAACGTAGTAGTAGAAAAAGAGGACGTAGCACGTTCCTGCGACGATCACCATCGGCAGGATCCGCTTGGGTACGTCTCGTCGGATTACATGCGCCAACTCGTGCGCCAAGACGGCCTTCACCTGGCCCTCCGTCATGCCCTTCACCAATCCGCCACCAATGACGATCAGATGCCGGACAAATCCACCAACGGCGAACGCATTTGCAAGGTCGCCCTCCTGGATACGAACCTGAAAACGCGGTATGTCGCGCCCCTTGCACACCTCGTCGAGCCATTGCTGGACTCCCTGCGTCTGCTTCGACGGAGAGCTCGCATGCCTGTGATGTTTCAGCCATGGCAGAAGCATGGTCTCGTAGAGGGGGAACGCGGTCGCAAACAGGACTAAGAGCGGGATGAGCCAAAGTTCGCTTCGTGAGCCGAAGGCATCCACAACCAAGAACATGAAGGCGAAGATGACCGCGAATCCAATCGTTCCTCCCGCGATCCAGCGAAGTTTCTCGGCTATCGAATCTTGGTTCACTGATGGACGTCGGAGGGACCAGTCGAGCACGGCCAAGGACAGGTCATAGAACAACACGCGCATCGCCAGGAACAGGATCGCGCCGACCGCCGACCCTGCTAGCAGCCTACTGACCCAAGTGTCCGAGGCGAAGATGGGGTCCGGGATTATGGGGAGGACAAAGGGCGCAACGACCGCAGTCAGGGTCGCGCCACCGCCGAATGCGAATGCCCCAACGGTGGCGACGAAACCCAGTACGGGACCGGGACGCTCACCACCGCTCTTGACGCGCACGTAGACGACGACGGGGGAAGCCACCGCCAGCACAGTCAACGCGATGGTGAGAAACGCCACGGTTGGTCTACCGAACCTCCGACAGAGCCCTAGGCGGCGCCGATGACGGCACCACCAACCATCCCCAGCGGACCACCAGCAGCACCCACAGCGGCACCGACCCTGGCGCCAATGCTCACTGCGGCGCGGCGCGCCGCCACCCCGGATACTGCTCTGGCGACTCCCGCCGCACCATTGCGGATCGCCTGCTGACCGGCTCGACCAGCAGCCTCTCCCATTCGCCGTCCTGTTTCTGCACCGGCGGCCGCTCCCGCGGCTTGGGCACCCGCCTGCTCCACCGCGTCGCCTTCCATGGCTGCCACCAATAGATAAGCGACATCGGCTGTCGCGCTTTCGGCGGGTGCGGCGATCTGGCCGGCTTCTTCCCAACCCACTGCGGACGCACCAGCCAGTCCGGCCACAAACGCGCATGCAATTGCATGTCCTCGAATCTTCATTTTCCTATTTCCTTCTGTCGAGATTGAAGATGAGCACAAGGTACAACGCGTCGAGTTCGGCCAAAGAACGCCTTTGGCCCGGCGTCGTGTAGGAAATAGCTGAAATTGGCCCGGCGCGTCAATCCGATGCATGAATGTCGCCTTCCACCAACGGCGCCAGCACCTCCCAAACGTTCTCCACCAGGCGTTCCTGGGCGGCGGCGCTGGGGTGGATGCCGTCGGGAAGCATCAGGTCTTCGTCGGTCGCGGCGACGCCGTCGAGCAGGAACGGCACGAGCGCCGCGCCGGTCGCTTCCGCCACGTCCACGTAGAGTTGCTCGAACGCCTCGGTATAGCGCGGACCCAGGTTCGGCGGCATGAGCATGCCGGCGAGAACGGGCTGCGCGCCGGCGGCTTTCACGGCCTCGGTCATCGTCCGCAGGTTGTCCCGGATCGAAGCGATCGGCAGGCCCCGCAAGCCGTCGTTGCCCCCGAGTTCGATGATCACGATATCCGGCTCGTAGAGTTCGAGGGTCTTGACGATGCGCGCGAGGCCCCCCTGGGTGGTCTCGCCGCTGACACTCGCGTTCTCCACCCTGTACGCGGACCCGAGGCGCTCCTGCAGCAGGTTCACCCAGGACTGCTCCTCGGGTATCCCGTAGGCGGCGCTCAGGCTGTCGCCGAGCACGAGCAGAACCCCCGGCGGCTGTCGCGGCACCTCGGCGCCGGCATCGGCAGCCGATCCCAACAGGGCAAGCGGAAGGAGCAAACGGATCGCAAGGCGTCCCATGCGCAGCATCCATACTGCCCGCGGGGGATCAGGTCAAGCGCGGCGCGTTTCCGCAGGGCGGGCAATGCACATAGAATGGCCGGCTGGCGGCGTGCAGTGGCCTCGCCGCGTACCCGACAGTTTCGAGCAGGACCTGATGCCGACAAACATTCTTCGTGCCAAGGGGCTGGTCAAACGCGTGCCCACCGCGGAAGGCGAACTGACGATCCTCGCAGGCATCGATTTCGCCGTGGACGCGGGGGATCAGGTTGCCGTCGTCGGTGAGTCCGGTTCCGGCAAGACCACGCTGCTCGGAATCCTCGCCGGCCTCGACCTGCCGACGCTGGGGGATGTCTGGCTCGACGGCGACGAGATCACGGCCTTGGGGGAAGAGCAGCGGGCGCGGGTGCGGGCGCGGTCGGTGGGCTTCGTGTTCCAGACCTTTCAGTTGATCGACAGCTTGACGGCGCTCGAGAACGTCATGCTCCCCTTGGAGCTGCGCGGCGACAGGCGGGCCAAGGAGGATGCCCGCGAGTTTCTCGACCGCGTGGGCCTCGGCGCGCGAACCACGCACTATCCACGCCAGCTGTCCGGTGGCGAGCAGCAGCGCGTGGCCATCGCGCGGGCATTCGCGTCGGGGCCCAAGGTGCTCTTCGCCGACGAACCCACCGGCAACCTCGACACCCACACCGGTGCACGGATCGCGGATCTCATCTTCGACTTGAACCGCGAGGCCGGCACGACCCTGGTGCTGGTCACCCACGATGCCGCCCTGGCGGAGCGATGCGGCAGCACCGTGACCCTGGAAGCCGGTCGCGTGGTGGCGGCGGTGGACGCGTGACGCCGACGCTGGCGCTGAAGTTCGCCGCCCGCGACTGGCGCGCGGGCGAACTGCGTCTGCTCGTCGCCGCGCTCCTGGTGGCCGTGGGCTCGGTGTCGGCGATCAGCCTGTTCGTAGACAGGCTGCAGCGTGCCATCGAGGTCGAGTCCACCACGTTCCTCGGGGCCGACCGCGTGATCGGTGGCAGCAAGGTGATTCCCGAGCACTTCCGCGAACTGGCGCGGGACAAAGGGCTCGAGCTCACCGATGTCATCACCTTCAATTCCATGGTGTACGCGGACGCTTCGGGTTCGGACCGCAACCAGCTCGCGAGCGTCAAGGCGGTGGAGCCGAGCTATCCGCTGCGGGGCACGGTGCGCATTGCCGACGAGCCGTTCGCACAGGGCACTCCCACAGCCGAGGTGCCGGAACCCGGCGAGGTGTGGATGGATTCCCGGCTGTTCCCCGCTCTCGGCGTGGGCATAGGCGACCGCGTCGCGGTGGGCTACGCGGAATTCACGGTGGGCGCGGTGCTCGCCGGGGAGCCGGATCGGGGGGGTAGCTTCTTCGACTTCGGTCCGCGCTTGTTGATGCGCGCCGAGGACATCCCGGCGACGCGTGTGGTGCAGCCGGGGAGCCGAATCGGCTATCGCCTGATGCTCGCCGGCGACGACGAGGATCTCGCGGCGCTGTTCGCCGAGATCCGTCCCGAGTTGGTCCCGGACTTCCGCTGGCGCAGTATCCGCGACGCCAACGAGTCCATCGGCCGCGCCCTCGACCGCGCCGAGAGCTTCCTGCTGCTCGGCGGCCTGTTGGCGGTCCTGCTGGCCGGCATTGCCGTGGCGCTCGCCGCCAACCGCTACGCCCGCCGCCACTTCGACCACGTGGGCGTGTTGAAGACCCTGGGTGCGACACCGAGGGACATCCAGTGGGGCTACTTCGGCGTCCTCCTGGTCATCGGCGTGGCCGGCACCGTGCTGGGGCTTGTCCTGGGAGCCGTGGTTCACCAGGGCATCATCGCCGTGCTGGGTGATCTGCTGCCGGCGACCTTGCCGTTGCCGGGTACGCGTCCCCTGGTCGTGGGTTCCATCACCGGCCTGATCTGCCTGCTCGCGTTCGCCCTACCGCCGCTTCTCGGGCTGAAGAAGATCTCGCCCATGCGGGTGATCCGGCGCGACCTCGGCACCGCGGTGGCGCCAATCGTGACCTACGGCTTCGCCACCGCCGGGAGCCTCGCGCTGTTGATCTGGCACAGCGGCAGCGTGCTGCTGACCATGGCGGCGCTGATCGGCGCCGTGATAACCGGCGGCACGTTCGCGATTCTCGCGCTCGTGCTGCTGCGCGGCGGGCGTGTCATCGGCATGCAGGCGGGCAGCACCTGGCGCTTGGCCTTGGCGGGACTGCAGCGCCGGTACCGGGAGAACGTGGCTCAGATCGTGATCTTCGGTTTCGCCATCATGCTGCTGCTGGTCATGCTGTTGGTGCGCACCGCCTTGGTGGACGACTGGCAGGCCGAGATACCGGAGCGGACACCGAACCACTTCCTGATCAACGTCGCGCCCGACGAGGCGGAGGCGGTGCAGGACCTGTTGACCGAACGCACCGACTACGACGGCAGCCTGTTCGCCATGATCCGCGGACGCATCAGCGCGATCAACGACGTCCCGGCCAGGGACTGGCGGCGCCGGTTCGGCCCCGGGCCGGGCGTTCGCTCCGAACGCAATCTCACGTTCTCCCGCGAACTTCCGGAGAACAACGTCGTGGTGGAGGGAGAATGGTGGGATACCGCCGAAGACGCCACCGTGCCGCCGGCCGCGTCGTTGGAGATCGACTACGCGCGCGGTATCGGCGTCGGCATCGGCGATGAGCTGACCTTCGAAGTCGGCGGCCTGCCGCTCACGGTCACGGTGACGAACATCCGCAGCGTGGAGTGGGACAGTCTGCAACCGAACTTCTTCATCATCTTCTCGCCCGGGGCGCTCGACGGCTATCCGGCGACTTTCATGACGAGCTTCTACCTGCCGCGCGAACAGAAACCGTTCCTCAACGACCTGCTGGCGGCCCACCCCACCGTCACCCTGATCGAAGTGGACGAGATCATCCGCCAGGTGCGCAGCATCATCGACCGCGTCACCCAGACCGTGGAACTGGTGCTCTACCTGGTGCTGGGGGCCGGCATCCTGGTGCTCATCGCCTCCATCGGCTCGAGTCGCGACCAACGTCTGCGGGAACACGCCCTGCTGCGGGCCCTGGGCGGTACGCGGCGACTGATCCAGGGCGCGCTGGTGGCGGAGTTCGCGATTCTCGGCCTGTTCGCCGGGCTGGTGGCGGTGATCGGCGCGGAGATCACCGTCTACACGCTCAACCGCCAGATCTTCGAGCTGCCCACGGACCTGCACCCGTGGCTGTGGGCGGCGGGCCCGGCCCTGGGCGTGGCGATGATCGCGACGGTGGGCTATCTCGGAACCCGCAAGCTGGTACGCTCGCCGCCCGCCACCGTGTTGCGCGAGGTCTGACCCCGTGGCCAGCGCCCAGGAGAACAAGCTCGGCAGGAAGCTCCGCCGACTGACCGGCCAGGCGGTCGCCGACTACGCCATGATCGCCGACGGCGACCGCATCATGGCCTGCCTGTCCGGCGGCAAGGACTCGTACACGCTGCTCGACATGCTGTTGTCCCTGAAGCGCAATGCGCCCGTGTCGTTCGAGGTGATCGCCGTCAACCTCGACCAGAAACAGCCGGGCTTTCCCGAAGACGTGCTGCCCGGCTACCTGGACGGGATCGGCATCGAATACCACGTCGTGCAGGAGGACACGTACTCGATCGTCAAGTCCCTCACGCCGGAGGGCAAGACCTACTGCCCGGTCTGCTCGCGCCTGCGCCGCGGCGTGCTCTACAACTTCGCCCGCCGCATCGGCGCTACCAAGATCGCCCTAGGCCACCACGCCGACGACGCCGTCGAGACCCTGTTCCTGAACATGTTCCACGGCGGCCGGATGAAGTCGATGCCTCCCAAGCTCGTCTCCGACGACGGCAACCACGTCGTGATCCGGCCGCTCTACTACGTCCGCGAACGCGACATCGCCCGCTGGTCACGCTACCGCGACCATCCCATCATTCCGTGCAACCTGTGCGGCAGCCAGGAGAACCTCGAACGTCCGATGATCAAGCGCATGCTGGCCGAATGGGACGCCGCCCAACCGGGTCGGGTGGACAACATCGCCCGCGCCATGCGCCACGTCGTGCCGAGCCACTTGGGCGACGGCGCGCTGGTCGACTTCGAGAGCCTCCGCCGGTCCGTGGAGTTGATGCCGACGACGGATGTGACGGACGCGGCGTAGTCCGGTTCGCCCAAGCCCGTAGGGGGGACCCTTGTGGTCGCCCGCGCCCGTCACCGCACGGTGGGGCTCGACCGGGTCGCCAAGCCCGAGGCGTCTTGGCGGCGCTATCCCTCGACCATCCGAACGACGATCAGCAACGTCTCGCCGGAGTCCGCGGTCGAGCCGAGAATCAGCGTCTGTCCCGGCCGAATGCCGATCTTCGTTGCGAGGAGGTCCACTTCGGTGGCAAAGGCGCCACCGGATGCCGGCTGATGCCTCGTCAGCTCTACGTCCAGCTCGCTTATGGTATGTCCATAGTAGTGGGCATGAATCTCGTACTCCGCTGTTCCGCCGGTAGCGACGCGGATCGTGAATTCCGTACCCGAGGCGATGGCCTCGCCGGCGAGTGCGTAGCCGTCGAATCGCAACGCCCGCCGCAACACGTCCTCGATGTCCGCAATCCGGGGGTCCGTACGCTCCGACCCGTTGGCCTTGACGAACTGGAATCGGAACTGCGGAGTGGGCGGGGGTACGTCGACTGCCTTCAAGGCGTCTCCGATCCGGTCGAGGACATCGGGCACTTCGCGCACCGTGAGGGCGCCCGAGGTGCCGGAGATGGTTCCGGGCGCTACGACATAGGGTTGGATGATCCTGTTCGCTGCGCGCGCATCGAGGTGTACGAGCTTGAAGGTGCGCACTTCCATCTCGGTGACATCGCGGAGCGGCCCGGGGTGCGCCGACGGGGGTTTGCCACTCAGTTCGTCGAGCACCACCTGCATCCGTTCGATCCTCTCCGCCAGCCGGCTATCGGGATCCTGGGCCTCAGCCGGCGTCGTCAGTACCAACAGCGGGAGGACCGCCGCGTAAGTCCACATCTTGCTCATCGTCGTTCTCCTTGAAGAACCAAAAAATCGTGATGTCGGGATTCGTCGTCGGAATGACCGCGACGTTGTAGCCGGGGGCGTCGACGAGCACGGGTTGCTCCTCGGCGAGGGGAGTCCATTGCTTGTTCGGGAGCGGCTTGTCCGCTTGGTTATGCATCTTGAGCGCGACGGCGACGGCGAAGGCCGCGACCAGCGACGTCGCCGCGACGACACGAGCCGGTGCCGGAACGGTGAACCAGGCTCGCCGACCGGGTCGGGACCGGGTGGTCGCGGTGTGCGCCTTGCGGAGAACGGCGTCCACATCCACCCGGCCCGGAAATTCGAGCACTTCCCGAAACCCGTCGTTGGCGGCGAGCATCGCCCGGGCAGCTGTAGTGCAGTGCGGGCATTCGCGAATGTGCCTTGCGAGATCGGAGCCGGTCCGCGCGGCGAGTTCGTCGGGTTCCGCCGTCAGCAATTCCGCGAGTCTCGCGCAACGGCTCATGGACGCTCCTCCGCCAACTCCGGGTGGTCGCTGAGGATCCGTCGACGCAGATTGCGCCGTGCCTTGAATAGGTTCGCGCGTACGCTCGCCGGACGAATGCGCAGCAGCACGGCGACATCGTTGGCCGGGATGCCCTGCAGTTCCACCAGGTCGAACACCTCCCGCTGGCGACGAGGCAGGTCGCGGAACAGACCATGGAGCAGCCGCATCAACTCGCCGCCGGCCGCGTCCGCCTCCGGACCGGCGCTGGCCGAGACGAGATCGTCAGGATCGGCGTCGGCGCGCCACCGGGCTCGTCGACGGAAACGGTCGGTCGCGGCATTGCGCGTTACCCGGTAGAGCCACGGGGCAAACCGGGTCGGGTCCGGCAGGGCGTCGGTGTTCTGAATCATGCGAATCAACACGTCCTGGGTCAGGTCGTCAGCCTCCGAGGCATCGCCCATCTGCACCAGCGCCCACCGGCGAACGAACCGGGCCGACGTTTTCGCGAGTTCGGCCAGCGCCGCATCGTCGCCCTCCCGGGCCCGCACCACGAGCTCCGCGGGAATGTCGGCTGCTCGATCGGTCAAGCTCGTCCCGAGGGTCGCCAATGCCTTCTCGAAACTATAGACGCACCCCGCCCCGGCGGCGTTTACCGGTACAACCGTTTTGGGACATCCACCCTACGACCGTTTTGGGACATCCACCCTACGACCGTTTTGGGACACCCACCTTGGGACATACACGTGCCTCAGGGTGGATGTCCCTTTTCGGCCTCAGGGTGGATGTCCCTTTTCGGCCTCAGGGTGGATGTCCCTTTTCGGTCGCACAGGGTGGATGTCCCTTTTCGGTCGCAGGGTGGATGTCCCTTTTCTGGCTTATTCGGTTCCCTCTAGGGTGGATGTCCCCAATCGGTGGAAGGGTGGGTGTCCCTAATCGGGTGTGAGCGCTTGCTACACTCGATGCGTCGTCGCGGGAAGCCACACGAGTTGAACGACAGTCTTCTTGTCGCCGAAGACCTGCGTTGCATCGTCGGGCCGCGGGCGCTGTTCGTCGGCCTGTCCTTCACGGTCGAACCCGGTGACCTCATCGAAGTGCGCGGTGCCAACGGCAGCGGCAAGAGCACGCTGCTGCGGTGCCTGGTGGGTCTGGCGGCGCCGGAGTCGGGCGACGTCCATCGCCGAGTGGAGGCGCAGTATCTCGGTCACCGGTCGGGCAATAGCGGGCGCATGACACCCCACGAGAACCTGCGCTGGATCGCTGGCCTGCGCGGGGTCGAACGGGATAGCGACTCCATCGACGACGCCTTGGCACGGGTGGGGCTTGGGGACGCCGGGCACGCGATGTGCGACTCGCTTTCCGTGGGCCAACAACGGCGGGTGTCCCTGGCTCGACTCCTGGTCGCGCCCTCGCCGCTGTGGATCCTGGACGAGCCGCTGACGTCCCTCGACGACGCCGGCGTGGAACTCGTGCGCGAACTGCTCGCCGAGCACCGCTCGCGAGGCGGCGGTGCCGTCTGTGCCACGCACCGAGCGCTGACGCTCGGATCCGCGGCCGCCAGGGTCGTGGCGCTGTCCCGGGGAGCCCCCGGAGCGCCGGGAGCCCCGTGAGGCTGTTCCTGACGCAATTGCGGCGCGATCTGCTGATTGCGGTACGCAGCCGTTCCGATGCCGCGAACCCGGTCGTGTTCTTCTTGTTGGCGACGTTGGTGCTCGGCCTCGGCACGGGTTCCGAGCTGGGCCCGGGGGCGATCTGGGTGCTGGCCCTGTTCGCCAATGTGCTGGCGGTGGAGGGCGTCTTCGGACGCGATCACGAGGAAGGCACGTTGGAACAGCTCATCGTCCACGCGCGGCCGCTGTTTCCCGCGGTCCTCGGCAAGCTCGCCGCGCACTGGACGCTGTCCGGGCTGCCGATCGCGATCTTGAGTCCGCTGGGCGCACTGATGCTCCAAGGCTCGACCGCGGGCGCTTCGATACTCGTGGTCACCCTGCTCATCGGCACGCCGACGCTGACGCTGCTCGGTGCCATCGGCGCCGCATTGACCATCGCCACCGGCCGCAGCGGCCTTCTCGTGGCCATTCTCGTCATGCCGTTCTACGTGCCGGTGCTGATCTTCGGCGCAAGTGCGAGCGCAGCGGCCACGACGGGCGATCCCACAAGCTTCGCACTGCTGGTTCTGGGTGCGCTTCTCGCCGCGTCGGTCACAGCCGCGCCTTTCGCCATCGGCAAGGCCCTCGCCATCAGCCAGGAGCATTGACCGGTGGACGAGACGAGCACGCGAACCCGTCGCGTAGAATCGCCAGCGGAGTTTGGCGGCGATAGCCGGACGTAAGACGATGGGATGGATCAAGGACACCTTCCACAAGGCCGGCTCGCCTCGCTGGTTTTTCGCCGGATCCCGACCGTGGATGGTGGGCCTCTACGTTGTCGGCGGGCTGCTGATCCTCGCGGGCTCCACCTGGGGCCTCGGTTTCGTGCCGCCGGAGCGCTACCAGGGGGACAGCTTCCGCATCCTCTTCATCCACGCACCTGCGGCCCACCTGGCGGAAGCCATCTATGTCGCCGTCGCCATCGCCGGCTTGGTCTTCCTGGTGTGGCGGATGAAGATGGCGAACCTGCTGATCGTCGCCGCGGCACCCGTGGGGCTTGTCGTCACCGTACTGGCGCTGGCCACGGGGATCATCTGGGGCATTCCGACGTGGGGCAAGGGATGGGTGTGGGATGCGCGCACGGTCTCCACGCTGCTGCTGGCGTTCCTGTTCTTCGGCCTGATCGCCCTCCGCCAGGCCGTGCCGCGCCCGGAACGTGCGGCGCGGGCTGTCGCGCTCCTCGCCGTGGTGGGCGTGATCAACATCCCGGTGATCAAGTATTCGGTGGAGTGGTTCACGACCCTGCACCAGCCGCCGAGCATCGAGATCGGCAAGAAGCCGGCCATCGCCGCCGTCTTCCTGTGGCCCTTGGCGCTCAACGTGCTCGGCTACTACTGCTTCGTGGCGGGCGTCGTGATCGCCGCGCTGCGGGCACGCATCGTGGAGCGCGACGCCGGCACCGAGTGGGTGCGCGAGTGGATGACCCCCTCGTGAGCGAGTTCTTCGCCATGGGCGGGCACGGCGTCTACGTCTGGAGCGCCTACGGCCTCAGCCTCGCGGCGCTGATCGGCCTTGGAATATGGCCGCTGGCAAGCCTGCGTGCTATCGTCCGCCGCGCACGCGCCCGCGGGCGCGCCGGCCTGCAAGCGGAACAACCGGCTCCGGAGTCCGAGTGAGAGCTATTCGACGACAGCGGCTCGCCGTCGTGCTGTTCGTGGTCGCCGGTGCCACGGTCACGTTGACGTTCGCGCTTCTGGCACTGCGCGAGAACGTCAACCTGTTCTACGAGCCCGCCAAGGTGGTCAACGGCGAAGCCCCTCTCGGCGTCGCGATCCGCGCCGGGGGGATGGTGGTGGACGGCAGCGTCGTTCACGACGACACCGGCCTCGGCGTCACCTTCAGTCTCACCGACCACCGAGGCAACGACTTCGACGTGCGCTTCGTCGGGGTTCTCCCGGGTCTGTTCCGCGAAGGCCAGGGCATCCTGGTCGCGGGGGAGCTGGACGAGCAACGCGTTTTCCAGGCGAACGAGGTGCTCGCCAAGCACGACGAAAACTACGTGCCGCCTGAACTTCACGGCATCGCGGAAGGCGGTGCCGACATCGACGCCCAAGCCAGCTAACGCGCCTCGCGAGTACACGAGGCGTTCGCGCTGGAATATTGCGGCGATTTCGTTACACTTGGCGCCATGCGACAACGGACTGTCGTTAGCCTAGATGCGCCTTAAGGAAATCAAGCTCGCCGGGTTCAAATCTTTCGTCGATCCGACGACGGTATCCTTCCCCGGCAATCGCGGTGCGGTTGTCGGTCCAAATGGCTGCGGAAAATCCAACATCATCGATGCGGTTCGATGGGTGCTGGGCGAGAGTTCAGCGCGCCAACTCCGCGGCGAGGCGCTGACCGACGTCATCTTCAACGGTTCGAACTCCCGCCAACCCGCCTCCCTCGCGTCCATCGAGCTGGTATTCGACAATCGCGAAGCACGCCCCACCGGCGAGTTCGCCAAGAGCCGGTTCGCCTCCTACGCGGAACTCGCGATCCGGCGCGAGGTCAACCGCGAGTCCCAGTCGGTCTACTACCTGAACGGCACGCGCTGCCGTCGGCGGGATATCGCCGACGTCTTTCTCGGCACCGGCTTCGGACCTCGCAGCTATTCCATCATCGAACAGGGGATGGTTGCGCAACTCGTCGAGGCCAAGCCCGACGAACTGCGCGCCTACCTCGAGGAAGCGGCTGGAATCTCAAAGTACCGGGAGCGCCGCCGCGAAACCCAGAATCGCATCAAGCAAACGGTGGACAATCTCGAACGCCTCGGCGATGTGATCGACGAGCTCGACAAACAGCTGGCGCACCTGAAGCGCCAAGCGAGAGCGGCGGAACGCTACAACACGCTCAAGGACGAGAAGCGCCGACGGACTGCCGAGTGGTATGCCATCCGGCTGCTAACCCTGCTTGCGGAACTCGATCGCCGGGAAGCGCGTACCAAGGCTCTCGATGCGGAGCACGAAGCCGCGCTCTCCGCTCGGCAGGCCATCGACACGACCTTGGAGCAGAATCGGTCGGCCCACGCCGAGCTTGCCGACGAACAGGCGTCCGTGCAGGGCGACTACTACGGCGTCGGCGCTGAAGCGGCGCGGGTGGAGGAAGCCATCGAATTCGGCCGCAAGCGGCTCGACCAGCACAAGGCTGACCTGGAACGGACCTCGGCGCGGCGCACCGGGGCGATGAGCGAACTTGAGGCGGACGCGGCGCAGATCGAGCGGATGAAGGCCCAGATCGCGAACGGTGATCCCGACGTCACGCGGGCGGAGGAGGCGGATGCCGAGGCGACCGCGCGCCTCGGGCAGGCCGAGGAACGCGTTCGGACGTCCCAGCGTGCATGGGAGGACTTCGCCGAGCGCGCCGCGCGGAACGCCAGTGAAATACAGCTCCATCGAAGCCGAATCGAGCACGGCGAACAGGTTCTGCACCGGCTCCAGGCACGTTCCGCCATGCTCGACTCGGAGCCCGACGTCACTACCGATCCGGGCGTCGAGCGCCTCGCGCGCCAGCTCGACGGCGTCGAACACCGTCTCGCGACGGTCGATACCGAGATCGGCGCCAATGATCGAGCTCTCGCCAAGGCGCGAGAGGCGGTGGATCCTTGCGAAACTGCGTTGGAGCAGTCGAGAACACAAGTGCACACGGCCCGCGCGGAGCTGGCCGCGCTCTCCGCGGTACAGGAGTCCGCGTTGGGCAAGTCCGACCTGGCAGACGCACTCGAGCGCTGGCTCGCGGACCATGGACTGGAAGACGAGCCGCGACTCGGCGAGCGCCTGACGGTCGAGCCCGGCTGGGAAGCGGCGGTGGAGACCGTTCTTGGCAACGCCCTGGAGGCGATCGAGGTTGCCCACACCGATGCCCTCGCCGAGAAACTGGGCGAAGTGCCGGGCGGACGCCTCGTGCTGTTCGAGTCGAAGCAGCCGCCGCCCGACGCGGCACCCCTGGACCTGCCCCTGCTCAGCGATTTCGTGCGCCCGGATCTCGGCTCCCTGCTCGAGGGGGTGTTCGCCGCCAAGTCCGTGACCGAGGCGCTCCTCCACCGGACGGGGCTGCAGCGAAGCCAGAGCATCGTTACCGGCGACGGCGTCTGGCTGGGCGTGGATTGGGTTCGGTTCGACAAACTAGACAGGGATACGGACGAGTCCGGCGGTATCGTCGGGCGCGCACGTGAGCTGGAATCACTGTCCAAGGCAGCCGAGCAAGCCGAAGCGAACCTTGCCGAAAACGGCGCGCGCCTGGCTGAGGCCCGCCGGCGGACGGCGACCCTGGAAGACGAACGCGACACCCTGCATGAACAACGCGTCGAACTCACGGCGGAGCTCTCGCGCGTCAAGACCGAGCACGACGTTCGTCAGGTGCGCGTCGAGGAAGCCGCGGCGCGGGCGAGGCGCAACGCTTCGGAAAAGGACGAGAACGACGTCCAGATCGAGACCGAAGCCAAGGATCTGGAGAGCTTCCGCGCTCGCCTCGACGAACTCGAGTCCGACGCGGCGTCGCTGGAAACCGAGGGCGAGTCCCTGCAAGCGACGCGCGATGCCGATGCGGTCGAACGGGAACGCGCGCTCACGGCAGCACGCGAAACCCGGGATGCACTGCATCGCCTGCGGATCGAGCGCCAGGGCCTGGAAGCTTCGCTCGAAGCGGCCGAGACGGCCCGTGCCCGGCTGGAGACTCAATGCCGGGATCTCGACGAACGCGCCGGCGAGCTGCGCACCGCCATAGCCGATACCGAGGCTGAAATGCCCGCGCGGCGGGAGTTGCTTGAAACCAGGCTTGCCGAGCGGCTCGAACTTGAAAAACGCTTAGCCGACCTTCGCCGGCGGATGGAGGCCATCGAGGCGGAGATCGCTACGCGAAGTGCTGCGCGCAACGAAGTGCAGCAGACCGTGGACGAAGCCCGCGCGCGTCTCGAAGATGCCCGCGTCCAGCGCGAGCGGCTGGCGGCGGATCGGGACAATCTACAGACCCAGCTCGCCGACACCGGGATCGGCTTCGACGAAGCCCGCGAGGGACTACCGGCGGATGCCACCGAGGAACAGTGGCTCGAGGCGCTGGAGCGTGTCGACAAGCGAATCCACCGCCTCGGCGAGATCAACCAAGCCGCGATCGGCGACTACGAGGTGGAGTCGGAACGCCGGAACCACCTCGATCGTCAGCGCGACGACCTTGAG
The DNA here is from genome assembly GCA_009839505.1 of Gammaproteobacteria bacterium. Taxonomy (GTDB): domain Bacteria; phylum Pseudomonadota; class Gammaproteobacteria; order Pseudomonadales; family Azotimanducaceae; genus VXYL01. The sequence continues at coordinate 2,149 of VXPO01000110.1, read as the reverse complement.
ACGGCACTCGCCACCCTGCGCGATGCCATCCGGCGGATCGACCGCGAAACACGCGTACGGTTCAAGGACACCTTCGATCGGGTGAACGAGCACCTCGATGCCCTGTTCCCGAAATTCTTCGGTGGCGGACATGCCTACCTGACGCAAACCGGTCCCGACTGGCTGGACACCGGCGTAACGCTCATGGCGCGGCCGCCCGGCAAGCGCAACGCAAACATCCACTCGCTGTCGGGCGGAGAGAAAGCCATGACCGCCGTGGCGCTCATCTTCTCCATCTTCCAACTGAACCCGAGCCCGGTGTGCCTACTCGACGAGGTGGACGCCTCGTTGGACGACGTCAACGTGGATCGGTTTGCGGACCTGATACGCGAGATGGCCGACGATGTGCAGTTCGTCGTCATCACCCACAACAAGCGCACGATCGCCATGGCGGACCACCTCCTGGGCGTGACCATGCAGGAACCAGGCGTGTCCCGCTTGGTATCCGTGGACGTGGAGTCGACCGTGCAGACGGCGGCGGGATGACCATGGCGAAAGGGCAGGGCTCGGAAACGAAGCCGCACAGACATCGCGGGTGTCGGGACAGCCCGGAAGGTGTAAGGCGGACGCAACACTAGGACTCTCGAATGGACATCAAGAGCTACATCCTGATGGGCGGCGGGGCTTTGCTTGTCATCGTTCTCCTTCATGGCTTGTGGTCGGCTATCCGAAGTCGTCCCGGCAAGAGCGATACGCCGACCGCTACCGAATCTCCGGCCGAACCGGTGACCGAGGAAGGCGAGGAAGTGCCGGACGCCATCGAGGCGGCGGGCGTGCAGGACGAACTGTGGGACGACGAGGAGGTTAACGCCACTCCTCCCGTGCTGATGGAGCGCGTTGCCGAGGCCGTGTCGCAGTCGCCCTCCATGGAGGAAACGGAGGAAGAAGAGTCGTGGTCCGACAACCATTCCGCCTTGGATGACAATGTCCTGGAGGACGAGTCCACTGATCCCCCCGACGTGCCGGAGAGGCGTGGCCGCATCACCATACCGGGCAAGCGTACCGAACCCACGGTTCCCCGGGCCCTGCGGACCGCGGATCCCGACCGACCGTCGACGCCGCCGCTGACGAACGGTGCTACCCCAGACGACGACGTCATCACGATCTGGATCGTTGCCAGGCCGGACGACGTCTTCGACGGTGACGCACTCCTGCAGGCGTTCCTGGCGAACGGGCTCGAGTGTGGCGCTGATCGTGTGTTCCGCAAGTTCGATCCGCACACGGAAGGACCCTGGTTCACGGTCGCAAACGGCATCGAACCGGGATCGTTCGACGTCTCGGACTCGGCGGCCCTGGCGACTCCCTGCGTCGTCATGCTGTTGCCTCTCGCGGGCGTGCGCGACCCGTCGGGTGCGTTCGACGACATGCTGGAGGTGGCCCAGGACGTGGGCATCTCGCTCGGCGGGGAATTGAAGGACGAGCGCCGCAGCGACATGAGCGCACAGACCATCGAGCACTATCGCCAACGGGTGCGCGAGTTCAAGCGCAAGTCGCTAAGGGCATGACATGGCGGCCGAGGCCGGCGCGGCACGGCGGGAGATCGACACGCTCCGCAAGGAGCTGAACCATCATCTCCACCGGTACTTCGTCCTCGACGATCCCGAGATTTCCGACAGCGAGTACGACGCGCTCTACGACCGCCTGGTGACGCTGGAGGAAGCGCACCCGGACTTGGTCACCCCGGACTCGCCGACGCAACGCGTGGGCGCCGCCGCGTCGTCAAAGTTCGTCGAGATCCGGCACGACACGCCCATGCTGTCGCTCGACAAATGCACCAGCATCGAGGAACTGACCGCCTGGGAGACCCGCTGCCGCCGGCTGCTCGACGAGGGTGACGAGCCGGACTATTTCTGCGAGCCGAAGATCGACGGCGTAGCCGTCAGCCTGCTCTACACAGACCGCGTCCTAGTCCGGGCGGCCACCCGCGGCGACGGCGAGACCGGCGAGGACATAACTCCCAACGTGCGGACAATCCCCGAGATCCCGATTGAATTGCCCGCCGACGTGCCATCGCCATTGGAGGTCCGCGGCGAGGTGTATATGCCGATCACCGGCTTCGTCGCATTCAACCGGCGCGCGGTGGCATCCGGGGAACGGACCATCGTCAACC
>VXPO01000002.1 GCA_009839505.1 Gammaproteobacteria bacterium | reverse complement strand
GGCTTCGGGAAATCCCGTAGTGGTCCGCGATCTCGCGGATGGTAGACCGGCGCTCTTTGTGGACGGCAAGATATGAGAGAACCTGCAGGGCGTAGGCGGTATGCTTGCTCAGCCGCATTGGCTGCCTCCAGAATGGCGCGACGAACGGACGAACTCACCGTGTAATGCACCTCAGCTTGGCTGGAATCTGGCTCTTGATCCAGCACTGAATTTTGTTTTCGAATTGATACAATTTCGACAAAATCGTAATGGCCTGTTTTCGCTCCGCAAACAGGGAAGACAAGAAGGCGTAATGGCTGCAGCAGGAAAAGATCGCGGTCCTCACGGCCGTGCGATCCACTGCGCCGGCAGCTACCGGGTCTTCATCCCGGCGCCGCTTCCTCCGCCTATACAGTGGAGCGACAGGCTCGTTTCCGCCCTATCACACGCGGATCTCGCGGTGGGCCAGCTGGCCGGCGAGGGCGTTCTCTGCCGGCAGCGCGGTCGCATCCGGGGCGTTCGCGACCCGGCCTCATTGAAGCGTGGGCCCCTAACGGCGTTTAAAATGGTGGATTCATTGGGCACCCCCTTTTCAACTATCTGAAAACATTGACATCTGGTCTTGGCCGGAGGGTCGATGCGGACTTCTCCGCCTCCTGTTGGCCAAGGCTCTGACGACATTCTCGGCTTGGAGGTCGGCGACCTTGATCTGCCACGGCGCTCCGGGGACGACTTCCCGGGCCGACAACTCTCCGGTCTTGATGAGGCGCCGGATGACATGACGGGTGACACCGAGTTCCGTCGCGGCTTCGAGCATGGTGTGCCATTTGCCGTCCCTATAGGCGGCAAAATGAGCGTGGATCCCGTTCACACGCCGGATGGAAGAGACCCGCTTCCCGGTCCAGCTCTTATCTTGTCCGGTTCGCATGCCCATCCGATTGAGCGACGCGGCAATATGGTCGTCCGACCAGCGCCCGGCCATGCTTCGGATGACCGCCAGCGCCTCGTCCGGTGTCCGGCAGCCATGTTCTCCAGGCCTCGGCTTCCGGACCCGCAACTGCGAGTGCTGACCTCCATGCCAATGGATCGTCAGAATGACCTCGCGTGCCTCCTCGTCGACATCGGGCGACGATGTCGGCAATCAGTGTGCGCACGAGCCGCTGGCGGGCGTACATGGTCACGCCGAGTGCATTCCAGGCGACCTTGAGGTCGGCGGCGAGACCGGCCAGGTCTGGAACGACGGCGCCGGCATTCGGCGCGCACATTGCGTCGAGACGCGCTTCGCATGCCTGCACCCGTTGCAACGCTGTCTCCCAGCTCCTTTCGAGCTGGGCTGCAATCAACCGGTTATCGGGGTCGCAGGCCGCATAGCGCCGCTCCGCGAGCGAAGCTTCGTAGCGGGCTTGTTGCAGATCCAGCTCGGCTGCGTGCTGTCGCTCGCGCAGCCTTTCCCCATGCATCCGCTCGGCCTCCAGCGATGCCTCGATGGCCATGGGCTCGATGACACGAAGAATCTCGGCAGCAATTGCGGCATCCACGCGCGTGCCACCGAATCCCTGGCAACGCTTAAGGCCCAGATGAAGGTTCGGCCGGTCGCAGCGATACATTGGGCGACCTGGCGGGCGGCCTGCATAGACAACCGCCAGCCCGCGCCCACAGCGGCCGCAGGTGAGAAGGCCGGAGAGCAGCGCGCGCCCGCCTCGCCCCGACTTCCTGCCTCCGGCCTTGCCATAGCTGTTGGCGGCCAGTTGCGCTTGATTGCGTTCGAACTCCGCCCAGTCGATGTAGCCCTTGTGGTGGTCTTTCAGCAGAACGTCCCATTCCTCCATCGGCCTGGCGTGGCCGTAGGTCGTGCGCACAGTTCCATTCACGATCTCGGTCCGCCGCTCGTTTTTGCCATACGCATAGGCGCCGGCGTAGAAGGGATTCTTCAGCACCGAGATCACGTTGCCATAGCGGATCGGCGTCCATTCGAAGGACACCATTGTCCTGCCATCCGACGGACGGGGAAAGAAGCGGCCTTCCTCGGTCAGTGCGAGGAGCGACTGTCGCGCGCTGCCCAGGCTGCGAAACCGCGCGAAGATCTCACGGACCGCCTCCTGGACGCGCATGTCGGGGTCAATATCCAGTCCGGTGTTACGATCCCAGACGAAGCCGACCAGGACACCGATTCGGAGTTCGCCGCGCGCCGCTTTGGAGGAGCGGGCATCGTGCATCCGGGCTCGGAGAACGCCGAGCTCGAACTCCGAGATCTGGCCCTTCATGCCCAAGAGTAGACGATCGTTGGGATGGCGCGGATCGTAGATGCCGTCCTGGTCGATGACGCGCGCCTCGACGAGACCGCACAACTCAAGGATATGGTGCCACTCTCGACCGTTTCGAGAGATGCGAGACGCCTCGAAACAAAGCACCGCTCCGACCTCGCCAGCGCACAGCCAGGCGACGAGGCGCTCGAACCCCGGCCGTGCAACTGTGCCACCGGCCGAAAGGCCGAGATCCTCATCGATAATCTCGACGGTTCCGAAACCATGGTCTCGCGCGATGTTCACCAGATCGTACTGGCGGCGCTGGCTCTCGAGATTGCCGCGCACCTGCGCAGGCGTGGACTGGCGGACATAAACCACCGCCTTGCGCGTCAGTACCGACCGCGGCAGGGAATCAGACCCGTGCATCGTCATCCTCCCTCGCCGAGTTGTTCGAGGCCTCCAGCAACAACCCGGCCAACGCGCCGAGTACCGCGTCCCGTTCTCTCGGGCTCAACCCACGCAGCTTCGGTGCATCCAGCGCCATGCTCAGCTGGCGAGGTTCGGTCGTTCGTGCCGACGGTGTTGGCAGAGACATCATCACGACTCTCCTCGATGACGGTATGGTCATCGCAGGAGCTTCGTCTGAAACCTTGCGCAACGAGAAGCTCATGGAGCGCGGCGAGGGCGGCCAAAGATGCTCGGGGCGCACTGATCTCCATGCCGGCGCAGGCAGCCGGATCGAGCATCCAGACCGCTACCTTGATGACCACTCCGGGTTGCAACTCGACTGCTGCGAGAGGGCCATCGGCGCGGTGTTCGACGCACTCAAGGCGTGCACGACGCCCAAAGTGGGCATGCCAACGATAATGGATGACGCAATCCTGCCCGACATGGGCAGAATGAACGGACGATGAAGCTCACCGCGAAAAACGCATTGTTCGCCGGCCACGACGAGGGCGCACGCGCATGGGGCCGCATCGCCAGCCTGATCGAGACCTGCAAGATGAACGGCGTCGAGC
>VXPO01000038.1 GCA_009839505.1 Gammaproteobacteria bacterium | reverse complement strand
CCCGGACCTTGGCTCACCTGTGCCGGCTGGTCAGACGTAGCCCTTCTTGTCCGCTTTGCTCAAGCTACACAGGCGGGGACCTTCCTGGAGACGTCGCGGTTACGCCGTCTCTGGAAACAGGCTTTCCTGGCGGGGCTGCGCCACTCCGCCTACCGCAAACGGATCTTCGATTCTCTTGGAAAGCCGCAATCGCTGACGAATAGCCGCCACAACAGGTGCTGGTCCGTACGCGCGGCCTCGCTTCTCGCCCTCCGGAACGAGGAGTTCTGCGTCCACCAGCATTTTCAGGTCCCGGCTGGCGAGATTCTTGGACACGTCCGCGCTTACACGGTAGGACGAGTTTCGCACCTTGCTCCCCAAGGCGGCCTGGAGCAGCGCCATCGCGGAGCGGTCAGGAAATCCGTTGGCTTCGACCAGTTCCGATAGCTCCCCGTAGATTCTTTCCACCTCCTGCATTCGCCGGAGGATTGTCGCGGCCTGCAGGTAATGGCCACTCAGGCAGAAGCGAACCCACGGCTTGGCGTTCCGCAGAGGATCCCACGCACCGCCGCCAACTTCTGCCAACACGTCGTAGTAGGCTTGTTGATTGCGGCCGATATATTCCTCGATCGAGGAGAATTCCGGTGCAACGATGCCGTCGCTTGCCAGCACCGCCGTTTGAATGCACCTGGCGGTGCGACCGTTACCGTCCGTGAACGGGTGCAGCATTGCTAGGTTCAGGTGCGTCATGGCAGCCCGCAGGAAGACCGACTCGACCGGAGCGTTGTTCACGCAATCCAGTACTTCGTGAACGAGAGCTTCGAGTCGGTCGCGGTCGACCCCCTCGTGAACCAGTTCGCCGGTCCTCGAGTTTCGCACGCCAACCCAACCAGGTCGGTACTGGCCTGGATTTGCCGCCAGATCGGACCGGCAGATCATGAAATGGACGGCTAGGAGAACATCTTCCGTGATCCTGAAGGACCCGCTTTGGCAACGCTGAAGGATGTAGTCCATCGCGTCGCGATAGCCGACGACGGCCAGCCAAGTCTCCCGGTCGGTAGTCGCGGGATCTTCGCGGTCAATGGCAGCAATGGCATCTTCCTGGGAGACGTTGATGCCTTCCACGCTGTTGGATCCGGCCAGCGCGCAAGCTCGGGTCATACGGGCCAGCAGACTGGTCCAGCGACGCGGCTCAGCGGCAACGTAGCGACGTAGATTGTCGCGAATGCGGGTCGTGGCCTCGGCTACCCGTGTTTCCTCGTCATCCAGCGCACGATACGTAAACAGCATGATCAATTCAGGGTTGTAATTGATGTGTTATCAAATAGTAACTGACATAATGTCGGTTCACGACTACAAATTGAGCATATTGAAGTTAGTTTGACGGGTTCATGGCCCTTCTTTCAGTGATCGCAGACGCCGCCTGAAGCCGCACACCGCAGACCATGCCAAAAGAATGCTTCGGCGCGTCGTTCGAGAACGCGCTGCGCACCGACACACCGAGCAAACACCCGGGCCGCGGGGCGTTGGAGGAAACCGGAGTTGCAGTCCGCGGTCTCAGCCGCGCTGGTCAGTCCCTGCACCACCGAACGAGACCGATTCCCCGCACCCGCACCTGGCGACCTCGTTCGGGTTCTCGAACGTGAACCGTGACTGCAGGATGCTCTCCTCCCAACCGATCCGGCTGCCGGCCAGAAACAGCACCGCCGCGGGATCGATGAACACCTTGACCCCGCGGTCCTCAATCACCTCGTCGGTCGGCCGAGCCTCGTCCGCGTACTCGACGTCGTAGGCCATGCCGGAGCAGCCGCCGGTCTTGAGGGCGATACGGAGCCCCTGCGTGTCCTCTCCCCGGGCGGCAATCATGGCCCGGGCCCGCTCGGCGGCGACATCGGTCAATGTCAGGAGCTTCGGCGCGTCGGTCATCACGGTCCCTCTAGAAATAGCCTAGTTCAAGGCGCGCGGCCTCGCTCATCCGGTCGGGCGTCCACGGCGGTTCCCAGACGATATCGACCCTCACGTCACCCACGCCCGAGACTTCCCGGACGGCCTCCTCGACACGCCCTGGGATGTACTGGGCTTCTGGACAGTGCGGCGTCGTCAGCGTCATCGTGACGTCCACGTCACGGCCGTTCCGGATGGCGATGTCGTACACGAGCCCGAGTTCCCAGATGCTGACCGGGATTTCCGGGTCGTAGACGGTACCTATGGCGGCCACGATGGCCGGTCGAAGCGCCTCCGCGCGCTCGTCAGGGGTGACGGTGCCGGGCTGGGGCGGTGTGTCGAAATGGGCCATGGCTATTCGGTCTTGACCGTTCCTGACTCGTTGTCAAGCGCTGCACGCAGCGTATGGAACGGCAGCGTGGCGCATTTCACCCGCATGGGGAACTCGCGCACGCCGGCCAGCACCTCGAGCTTGTCGAGACCCTCGGCCTCGGCATCCGGACCCGTCAGCATCTCCTGGAACCGGCGGAAGAGGTCGTGCGTCTCCGCGAGGGTCTTGCCTTTCAGCATGTCGGACATGATGGAGGCCGCAGCCACGGAGATCGCACAGCCCCGGGCATCGAACGACACGTCGCGGATCACTCCATCCTCGACCAGGACGTCGAGCGTGATCAAGTCGCCACAGAGCGGATTGTGGCCCTTGGCCGTGCCGCTAGGCTCCGCCAGCCGCCCGGCGTTCCGCGGGTTCCGGCTGTGGTCGAGGATGACTTCCTGGTAGAGGTCGCGAAGGTCGATCACAGCTGGAACAGCTCCCTTACCTTGCCGAGACCTTGCACCAGGGCGTCGAAGTCCGACGCGTGCGTGTAGATGCCGAGTGAAGCGCGAATGGTCGCCGGCACGTCGAAGTGGCGCATCGCCGGCTGTGCGCAATGATGCCCGACGCGGACGGCAACCCCCTCCTGGTCGAGCACGGTCCCCACGTCGTGGGGGTGCACACCATCCACCACGAACGAGATCGAGCCGGCTCGGTGGCGGGGGGTGCCGATCAGGCGCACGCCGTCGAATGCCTGCAGGCTGTCGACCCCGTACTTCAGCACGGCGGCCTCGTGGCGCTGGATGTTCTCGCTGCCGAAACGCTGCACATAATCGATCGCGGCGGCCAGCCCGACTGCACCTGCGATGTTCGGTGTGCCAGCTTCGTAGCGCGCCGGCGGCGGTGCATACGTCGTCCGCTCGAACGTCACCTCCTCGATCATGGAGCCCCCGCCCTGCCAGGGCGGTAGGGACGTCAGCAGGTCAAGCCGTCCGTAGAGCGCACCAATCCCGGAAGGCCCATAGAGCTTGTGGCCCGAGAACGTGTAGAAGTCGCAGGCGAGGTCCTGCACGTCGA
>VXPO01000040.1 GCA_009839505.1 Gammaproteobacteria bacterium | reverse complement strand
GCGTTGGAGAATTCGCGTAGCGAATTCTCGGGGCGACCGCGAAGCGGTCGCGTCTTCCATGTGACAATCCCGTTTGTTGCCTGGCAATCAGCGACGCCGCGAAGCGGTCGCGTCTTTCAACGCGCTTGGAGGGCGCGCATACTCGAAAGTCCTTGAGCGGGAGCGACGATGACCGATTTTCGTCGAATCGCGGTCGTCGGCCGCACGGGTAGCCCCCACGTGGTCGATTCGCTCCGCATCGTGCTGGCCACGTTGCGGGCGGCCGATGTGGACGTGGTTATGGAAGCCGCGACAGCCAGCATGCTGTCGCAGTCGGATGGCGTCTCGCGGGGAGTCATCGGCGAGGGCGTCGACCTAGTGGTGGTCGTGGGCGGCGACGGCAGCATACTGGGCGTGGCCCGGGACGTCGCCCACACCGGTGTGCCCGTGCTGGGCGTGAACCGGGGCACATTGGGTTTCCTAGCCGACATCGCGCCCGAGCAGATCGATGACAAGGTGCGCGGCGTGTTGGCCGGCGACTACACGGTCGAGGATCGCTTCCTGCTTGAAGCGAGCGTCCGGCGAAACAATGGTGACGTCGACGCCGGCGTCGCCTTGAACGACATTGTGGTCCACGCCGGAAGCATGTCGCGGATGATGGACTTTCGGCTCTTCGTCGACGACGAGTTCGTCTACGACCAACGGTCGGACGGCCTCATCGTGTCCACCCCGACGGGTTCAACCGCCTATGCGCTCTCGGCGGGCGGACCCATCATGCACCCGCAACTGGACGCGGTGGTGATCGTCCCCATGTTCCCGCACACGCTGACCTCGAGGCCGTTGGTCGTGTGCGGCGACGTGGAGATCGGCGTGCGCATCGGGGGAGCGTCGACGCCGAAGGTGAGCTGCGACTCGCAGGTTGATCTCGACCTCGAACCCGGTGACGAGGTGCGTATCGTCAAGCACCCCCACGCCCTGCGGCTGGCCTACCCCGTGGGTCACAATTTCTACGAGTCCTGCCGAAGCAAGCTGGACTGGGCATCACGTTTGGGAGGTAGGTGACTACTCCGTAGGGACGTCGATGTCCACAAGGACACCCGGGTCGTCGACGTCGATGTGTACGACATCGTCGCTCGTCGCAACGATCTCGCGGGCACCCTTGTCGGCGCGGATCTTCGTCAGCGCTTCGAACAGGGACGCGGGGAAAGCCACGGGATTTCCGGAACGGCCACCGTGCCGAGGACGCACGATGCGTCCTGGATGCTCGGTAACGGCGGAACACAGTACGCGCAACGTGGTTTCCTGGACGTGGGGCATGTCGCCGAGCCCGACCACGAGGGCGTCGGCCCGCCTCGATGCCACCACCCCCGCCGCCAAGGATCGGGACTGACCCTCGCCGGCCTCCGCGGCTTCGACGACTTGGGCGCCGGTCCGCCTCACCAGGTCGGCGATCGAGGGCTCGTCGGGCCGGATGACGACGCGAACCGTGTCGAACACCTGGCGGTAGGGCGCGATCGTCCGGGTCAGCATGGGGACGCCGTCGATGGGATGCAGACGCTTGTCGCTGCCGAATCGGCTTGCCCTGCCCGCGGCAAGGATGATGGCGGCTATGTGTACGGAGATTCTCCGGACTACGCGGCCGTCGAGGCCAGCCGTTCCGCCGCGGCGTGGGCGGCGGCGGCCTGCGTTTTGCGTACCGCGGTGATCTCCGCGAGGATCGCGACCGCGATCTCCGGCGGTGTCTTGCTGCCGATGGGCAGACCGATGGGCGCATGCAGGCGGTCGAGCTGTGTCGCGCTGAGCGCAAGGTCGCCCAGGCGCCCGCGGCGCGCTCGGGATGTCCGCTCGGAGCCCATCGCGCCGACGTAGAAGGCGTCGGTGGTGAGCGCTTCCATCAGGCCCATGTCGTCGATGCGCGGATCGTGGGTCAAGGCGACCACGGCGGAAAAGCTGTCCGAGGCGAGGCGTCGGACGGCATCGTCCGGCATGTCACGCACCTTGCGCACGCCTTCGACGTCGAACGCCTGCAACGGTTCCTCGCGCGGGTCGCAGACCACGACGTCGTAGCCGAGCGCGACCGCGATCTCGGCGACGTAAGCGGCCACCATATTGGTGCCAATGACGAACAACCGATACTGGGGACCGTAGGTCTGCACCAAGAGGCCGTCGTCGTGGTCGTAGCGGAGTTCCGCGTGCTTCGGCACGTCGCGGCATTCGTAAGCACCCGTGCGAACATTCAGCGTGCGCTCGACGCACGCTCTTTGGTCGAGGCGGCTCGCCAGATGACCGAAGTGTTGCCTTCGAGCAGCCGTCGGCGCCAGCGGCTCGATCACGATGTCGAGATGTCCTCCGCAGGGCAGACCCAGTTTTTCGGCTTCCTCCGCCGTCTCGCCGTAGCGGAAGTACTGGGGCTGGTGTTGAGCCAAGGCACCGACGGTGAGCTTTTCCAGCAAGTCATCCTCGACGCACCCCCCGGACAGCGAACCCTTGAGCTGTCCCGCGCGGTTGCAGGTCAACAGCGAGCCCACGGGACGCGGGGATGAACCGTAGGTGGCGACCACGGTCGCGAGCCAGCACGGCTCGTCGGCCTCGATCCAGTCCCGGACCTGGCCCAATACCTGCTGATCGACCGCCTGCATACAGAAAACCCGTTGACTGGCTCGGATTGTAGCATCGGCGTAGCGGCGACCCTTGGGGTCGCCCGTGTCGGTCCCGCAGAGCGTCGGACGTAGGCGGGCGACAACGCGACCGAAGGGCGCTACGGCTTTGTCAAAGCCTTCCACCACCGTGACACACTCGGACGCGGTATTCTGGCGTCGCTTGTCCGCCTGTTGCGAGGGATTCCGCCTGTACGATCTGATCCGGCCATTGCTGTTCGCGCTGCCGCCCGAGGCTGCGCACGCCGTGGCGTTGGCGGCATTGAGGTGCTTGGGTGCGATCCCCGGGGGAAGGGGGTCGTCGAACGGGATCGAACTGCACGGCTTGTGGTTCCCGAACCGGGTCGGAGTGGCTGCTGGCCTCGACAAGAACGCCGTGGCCGTTGCCGGCCTGGTGCGGTTGGGATTTGGATTCATCGAGGTGGGAACAGTCACCCCTCAACCCCAACCGGGCAATCCGAAGCCGCGGTTGTTCAGGCTGACGAAGGACCGGGCATTGATCAACCGCTTGGGATTCAACAGCCTCGGTGCTGACGCGGTCGCGTCCAATCTCTCGCGGTTGCGGCATCACGCCCGCGTCCCGGTGGGCGTGAACATCGGCAAGAACCGCGATACGCCGGTGGAGGAAGCAACCCGCGACTTCCTGGACTGCCTGGCGGCTGTGCACGAGTGGGCGGACTACGTGACCGTCAACCTGTCGTCCCCGAACACGCCGGGACTGCGGGATCTGCAGGCACCGGAGGCGGCTGGTACACTCGTGTCGGAACTGGTCGCGGCCCGGGACCGATTGGTCCAGGAGCGGTCCGTTCCGCTGTTCGTGAAGGTTGCGCCGGACCTCGCGCCCAAGGATCTGGAGGCGACGGTCGGAGTCGCCCGAGACGCCGGCGCAGACGGTTTCGTTGCGGTCAATACGACGCTGTCGCGGCCACCTTCGCTGCGTTCCCGGCACTATGGGCAAGCGGGGGGCCTCTCAGGGCACCCGTTGTCCACGCTCGCCTTGGAGACCGTGCGCCTCGTGCGCGCGGCCGTCGGACCGAAGCCGTTGTTGATCGGCGTCGGCGGTATTGCCGATGTGTCGGGAGCCGAGGCGATGCGCGCAGCGGGGGCCGACCTGATCCAGCTTTACACCGGGCTCGTCTATCGGGGGCCGCGGCTGGTGCGGGAACTCACGTCGTAGCGCGCGAAAAAAGTCGTCCCCCTCACGCGCGCCGTTCAGCCGGCAATGTGGATCATCGCCGAAGTCTTGTGTAAGTTACGGCAAGAACGGACGGACCGGCGAAGACCGGCTGTCGGCGTGGCCTGTAGGGCCGAATGGGGGGATCTATGAAGACACTATTGCGAGCGGTGATCGCCACAGCCTTGCTGGCCGGTTGTGCAGCCGCCTACGGCGACACGCTGGACAGCGGCGACAGCGCGTGGATCCTCACTTCGACGGCGTTGGTGCTGTTCATGACCATCCCGGGCCTGTCGCTGTTCTACGGCGGCCTGGTGCGCTCCAACAGCGTGCTATCGGTGCTCATGCAGTGCTTCGCCATAACCTGCCTGGTGACGATCCTGTGGTTGATCATCGGCTACAGCCTAGCCTTCGGCGATGGCAACAACGTGATCGGGGGGTTGGGCAAGTTCCTGTTCAACGGCGTGACCGAAGACTCCATGAGCGGAACGATTCCGGAATCCAGCTTTGCCGCCTTCCAACTCACCTTCGCCATCATCACCCCCGCACTGATCGTTGGGGGCTTCGCCGAGCGGATGCGGTTCTCGGCCGTCCTGCTGTTCACCACGTTCTGGTCCCTGCTGGTGTATGCGCCGATCGCCCACTGGGTGTGGGGCGGGGGTCTGTTGAGCGGGGACGGCTGGTTCGGCGACTGGTTCGGTGCCGGCGTGATGGATTTCGCCGGAGGAACCGTGGTGCACATTACCGCGGGTACCGCCGCGGTGGTCGCCGCCATGGTGCTCGGCCCGCGGCGCGGCTTCCCCAGCCACGTGCAACCGCCGCACAACATGACGCTGACGGTAGCAGGTGCAGCGATGCTTTGGGTGGGCTGGTTCGGCTTCAACGGGGGAAGCGCCCTTGCGGCAAACGGCGATGCGGCGATGGCACTCACCGTCACCCACATCTCGGCTGCCGCGGGCGCGTTCACCTGGCTGCTGATCGAGTGGATGCGCTATGGCAAGCCGAGCGCCTTGGGGGCCGTCACCGGCATGGTTGCCGGCCTCGGCACGATCACGCCGGCGTCCGGATACGTCGGGCCCGCGGGCGCGCTGATTATCGGCATCAGCGCCGGCACGGTGTGTTTCTTCGCCACCAACTTCATGAAGCAGAAGCTAAAGATCGACGACTCCCTGGACGTGTTCCCGGTACACGCAGTGGGCGGCGCTCTCGGCACCATCCTGACGGGTCTGTTCGCCAGCACGGCGCTAGGCGTCTTCAGTGGCCAGCATGAGATCTCGATTCCGAGCCAGTTGGGCGTCCAAGCCCTCGGCGTTGCCGTGACCTTGGGATACACAGCGCTCGGAACCTTCATCATCCTGAAGGTGACCAACGCCCTGGTCGGCAACCGCGTCTCGGACGAGGAGGAGACCGAGGGCCTCGACCTCGTCTCCCACAACGAACGCGGCTATATCCTGTAGGCCCGGGGTGTCCAAGATCAGGGAGCTGCCCAAGGGTTACACGGACACGCCGGTACTGCCCGGCTCGACGTGGCGCGTGCACGATATCGCGCGCCCGTCCCCGCCGGTCGTCGAGCCGCCGTCGTTCTCCACCCAGGAACGTGCAGGCTCGCCGCCGTCGGATGCGGTCGTGTTGTTCGACGGTTCAGGTTTCGACGCTTGGGCCGGTCGGGACGGTGGGACGCCGAAGTGGAATCTTGTCGACGGCGACGCCATGGAAGTGGAACCGCGAACCGGCGACATCCATACGCGCCGGTCGTTCGGCAGTTGCCAGCTGCATGTCGAGTGGAGTGCGCCCACGGAGATCACCGCCGACAGCCAGGGCCGCGGCAACAGCGGCGTATTCCTTCTCGGGCTCTACGAAATCCAAGTGCTCGACGGTTTTGAGAACCCGACCTACGCGGATGGTCTGACGGCGGCGATCTACGGCCAGTATCCGCCGCTGGTCAATGCCTGCGTCCCCCCGGGGCATTGGCACGTCTTCGACGTCGTGTTCGAATCGCCCGTCTACCGGGACGGGTCACTGGCGACGCCGGCGTACATGACGGTCTTCCACAACGGCTTGCTCGTGCACCACCGCCAGCAGTTGCAGGGCCCGACGCAGCATCGCCAGCTAGCGAGCTACGCCGACCCCCACGGTCCGGAGGGTCCGCTGACGTTGCAGGACCACGGCGACCGGGTTCGGTTCCGGAACATCTGGATCCGAACGCTCACGATGTCGTAGGACTCGCTGCCGAACCCGTACGGCGCTACGCTTCGAAGGAATCGGGGTCTTCCACTAGCTCCCGCAGGGTTGCTCGATAGACCCGTTGTTCGCCCCAACGCTGGCGCCAGGCGGCCAGTATCCAGGCTAGCAGCACCGCGGACAGCATGAGTACCGCGAAACGGAAGCCGTCGACCGGTGCCAGCCAGAGCTGTCCGGCTCCCACCCCGGCGCCGACGGCAGCCAAGAGCACGTTGCGTGCCCACACGGGGACATTCGCGCCGACGGCGGGATCTGTAAGGCGGTCGAACAGCATCGTGGCGGCGGCGATAACACCGGCGAAAGTCAACGAGACCAGCCACAGGTACCACGAGGCGTCGGTCCAGAACGAGGTGATGCCGACACCCAACATCACGGCCGAGGCGTCTTGGAACGCCGCGTTGACCGCCTGGAACCTGCCCATCCTGGTAGCGGGCTAGCGTGCCTCTTGCGAGTGCGAGTCTAGCGATTCGGACCACGCATCTGCGGATACGGCTGCCAGCGCCTGAGCTTCGTCTTCGGCAGCACGGCGGGATTGACCGCGCTGCGGGGCCACATTCCCTGCAGACAGGTAGCCAACTCCCGTCCCAGACGCCGCCGCGTCTCCGGGGCCATTCGCGCCGTCGCCGAGGCGATATGCGGCGTGCAGATGACGTTGTCCATGTGCAGCAGCGGGTTATTGGTGGTTACGGGCTCCTGTTCGAACACGTCCAGCGCCGCTCCCGCGATCTCGCCTGCCTCTAGCGCGCGGATCAACGCTTCCTCGTCGACGGTCGGACCGCGGCCGTTGTTGACGAACAACGCACTCTTCTTCATGCGCGCAAAGTGGTCGTCGGAAAGCATGTGGTGGGTCTCCGCGTTCAGCGGTGCGTGCATGGACACGAAGTCGGAACGCTCGAGCAGCTCGTAGAGGCTGGTCACGGGCTCGACGTTGGCGCTGGTCATCTCGAGTTCGCCGACGAACGGGTCGTAGGCGAGCACCCGCAGGCCGAAGGCGTGGCAACGGCGCGCCACGGCCTTGGCGACGTTGCCGAACGAGATCAGGCCGATGGTCAATCCCCAGAGTCGCGGAATGTCCCCATGGTACGGCCGGCCCTCGGACCATCGGCCGTCCCGGGTCATCTTGTGCATGAGCAGCAGACGCCGGTGGGCTGCGAGGAACATCATCATCGTGTGGTCGGCCACCTCGTCTATGAACACGTCGGGCACGTTGGTGACGACGATGCCGTGGTCGGTTGCGGCGTCCACGTCCACGGTGTCCGCACCCACGCTGCCGAGACCGATGACTACGCAGTTGTCGAGATTCGCGATGATGTTGCGGGTTATCCGGCGGCCTCGGGCGATCAGGGCGTCGGTGTTGCGAACGGCGTCGATGAACTCCTCCTCGGTCTTGGCGGGAACCTCGACGATCTTTGCCCCAATGGGATCTAGGGCCTCGCGTTCGATCTCGTACTTCGAGTCGGCCAAGTCGTACGAAACGCCGACCTGGGATTGGACCATCACGGTGTACTTCGGGTCAGTCATTCGTTTTGTTCTCCAGAAATAGCGGACCAAACCGCTCAGTATACTGCCGCACACCGTAGGGGCGACCCTTGTGGTCGCCCTTCTTGGCTAAACCGACACCTGCGATGACGGGCACGGGCGACCACAACGCGCCCGTGAGGGCGCGCGGTCGCCCCTACGTCTCTATGCGATCGGGACCGCGGCGAAGGGCGCTCAATGCGAGACGTTCCGCCATTTCGGCGAAGTCGATGCCGACCGCGCGGCAGGCGTCGGGGAAGAGGCTGGTCGACGTCATTCCGGGAAGGGCGTTGACCTCCAGCAACCAGACCGAGTCCCCGACGATGAAGTCGGCCCGGGAAAAGTCGCGCAACCCGAGGCAGCGATGCGCGCGCACGGCATAGTCTTCGAGTTCGCGTAGGCAGGTTTCGGGAAACCGGGCCGGGATGATGTGCTCGCTCTTGCCGGGGGTGTAGCGGTTCTCGAAGTCGTACCACTCGCCGTCCGCGACCGTGACCTCGATGACGGGCAGCGCAACCTCGCCCGCACCGTGCTCGTCCAACACGCCGACGGTGGCTTCCGCGCCTGCGACATGGCGTTCTACGAGTGCACCACCGCCGTACTCCAGGGCCTCGCGGAGCGGCTGCACGAGATCCCCGCCCCGGGGTAGCAGCGTGACGCCCAGTGCCGAGCCTTGGCGACGCGGCTTGATCACGACCCGGTCGCCGAGTTCAGTGCGGATCTGTTCGGCGGCCGCTTCGGGGTCTGTTTGCGGTGCGATCAGCACATCTTCGACGACGGGTAGGCCGGCGGCGCGGAACAGTGCCTTGGCGAGGTACTTGTCCATGGCCGCGGCTGATCCTTGCACGCCGCTGCCGACGAAAGGCATGCCGAGCATGGCAAGCAGACCCTGCACCGTTCCGTCCTCGCCAGGAGGTCCGTGCAGCATGGGAAAGACCACGTCGGGATCCAGGGCGCGCAGCGCGCCGACCAGTTCGCGGTCGAGTTCGATGACGGTCACCTCGTGGCCCCACGTTCGCAAGGCCGAAGCGATGCCGCCGGCGGATGATCGCGACACGTCGGCCTCCGCGGAGTTGCCGCCGGCCAAGACTGCGATCTTCAGGGCGTTGGCCATGCGCCGATGTTCTCGATCTCGACTTCCGCGAGTCCTCCCGCCGGTTCGATGCCGAAGATGCGGGCGAAGAACGCGTACTCCGCCTCGATCGTCCGACGGACGTTCTCGGCGCGGCGGAAACCGTGTCCTTCGCCGTCGAACAGCAGGTAGGCGACGGGAATGCCCTTGGCGGCCAAGGCATCACGCATGGTTTCCGACTGGTTGGGTGGAACGACCTTGTCGTCGGCGCCCTGGAAGAAGATCACCGGGCAGTTCAGGTGCTGGACGTGGTTGATGGGGGACCGTTCGTGCATCGCCTCGGCATCGCCCACGAGCGTGTCCAGGTAGCGCGACTCGAACTTGTGGGTATCGGTGGCCAGGGCCTTGAGGTCGCCTACGCCATAGTGACTGGCGCCGGCCTTGAAGACGTTCGTGAAGGCCAGCGCCGCCAGCGTCGTATAGCCGCCGGCACTGCCGCCGCGGATGGCGATCCGGGCGGGGTCCACCCGCCCCTCGCCGACCAGATGCCGCACGCAGGCGACGCAGTCCTCGACATCGACTTGGCCCCAGGCTCCGCGCAAGCGTTCCCGGTATGCCCTACCGAAGCCGGTGCTGCCACCGTAGTTCACATCCGCCACGGCCCAGCCCCTTGAGGTGTAGTACTGCACGCGCCAGGAAAGGTCCGCAGTGGTGTTCGATGTCGGGCCGCCGTGGGTAGTGACCAGCAGCGGCGGCGACTCGTCGTTGGGTACAGCACCGTCGACCGGCTTCGGCAGGTAGAGGAAGGCGTGTGCATCGCCCTGTGTCGAGCTGAACACCAGTGGTTCGGGAACGGATACGACGTCGATGGAAACCCTTGGCTTCGGCGGACTCGCGATGTCGGTACGACTCGAGGTTGCCAGTTCGAGCTCCACGATGCGGCTGGGCCGGTCGGGAAAGCCGGCGATGAAGGCCACGCCTCTCGGCGTGCGGGTCACACCGGCGTACGAAGAGCAGCCCCCGTCGAGAGGACTCGCCAGCCCTTGGTCCAGATCCACCAGCACGAGGGACGGGACGCCGTTCTCGACGCGACGCGCGACGACGTGTCGAGGGCCGACGGGCACGTAGTACGAACTGCCGAACAACCAGGCCGGACCGGCGTACTCGGCGTCTTCGGGCAACACCGGGAACACCCCGGAGTCGTCGTGGACATGGAGATTCCAGTAGCCGCCCGCGTCGGTCGCGAACACCAGCCGCCCCGCACACCACTCCGGCTGCACGACGGATTCTCGCGCTCCGCCTGCGATCAAGGTGGTGTCAGTCGGATCCGCCCCGTCGTTGGTTTGTACGAGGAACAACTGCGTACCGTCGAACGGCATGTTGGGGTGATCCCATGCAATGAATGCCAACCGGCCGTCGCCGGAAGGTCGAGGCGCCGCATAGAAGTCGTGACCGCTGTGCAGGCATTGGACGTCGCCGCTCGCGACATCGATCCGCACGAGGTCGTTGACGGGTTCGGAGTCTGGGTTGTGGCGTTCGCGTACGGCAAGAATGGCGGCCCCGTCCCAGGCGAGGTCGGCGAAGCGCTCCGTCGCCTCCCCCTGGGTGACTTGGTGGGGATCGTCGGCTTCGGCTTCGTAGCGTACGGCGTAGATGTTCTGGTCGGCGAAATTCACGAAGTAGGCGCGGTCGTCGGCAACACAGAACGCGCCTCCACCGTACTCGTGCACGCGGCTGCGCGGATTGAAGGGCGCTGGCGTCAACTCCCTTGAGACGCCTGCGCGCCAGTGGACGAGGGTCGTGCGTCCGGCCTCGTCGGGCCGTGACTCCAGCCAGAACAGGGAATCAGCTCGACCGCGAAGTTCGGCATAGCCTCTCGACCCGGACGCCACCAGCTCGGCGTCCACAGGGGAGGGCCATGCCCCGTACGGGCCGCTCATGTCAAGCCTACGCGGTCGTTTATGGCGGCCCAGCGTTCGTGGTCGCGCCAGGCGCCCTCGATGTAGAGAAAGTCCCGCGACAGGCCCTCGTGTTCGAAACCGCAACTGCGTACGAGACGGATCGACGCCTTGTTCGCGGGTTGGATATTGGCCTCCAGCCGGTGCAGCCCGAGTTCACGGAAAGCGTGCTCCTTGACGCCTATCAGGCCCTCGCGCATGTAGCCCTTGCCGGCATGCGCCAGCGCCGCGTAGTAGCCCACGGAGGCGGATCGCAACGCCCCCTTGATCATGTTGTTGACGTTGATGACGCCGACGATTTCGTGACTCTCACGAAGGCAGACGGCGTAGCCTGCGTGATCGTCGCGTTGAGTCCGCCTGAAATACACCTTGAACATGTGCGGCGTAAGCGGAGGCGAGATCCAGGGGTAGTGCAGTTCTCGACTCGCCAGGTTCAACGCCAGCAACTCCCGGCGGTCCGATGCCTTGACGGGACGGATGTAGACCCGCGTCTCAGCCATCGCCTTGGGCCGAGACATCCCCGCGGGATGATGCAGGCGCGCGTGCGGACGTGGTCGAATCCAAACCGAAGATCTCCCACATGACGGGCGGGATCATACCGATCCCGACGACGACGAAGTGCAACGGATGCAATCGACCGCCGTCGCCGAACAACCAGACGCCATCGAGGCCGAATCCTTCGTGCTGCCACGCGGCGAGCCCGTAGGTGAGCAATGCAACCGCGGATGTGAGCAGCAGGAACCGGATCAGGAAACGGATCACCAGCATGTTGCTAGCCCGCGTATCTCACCGCGTCGCTTGTGTCCGCCTCCCGCAGGCGGAAGAAACGTCGGGCGTTGTCGTGAGTTCCCTGGGCTACCGAGGCGGGATCCTCCCCGCGGCACTCTGCCAGTCGGCGGGCTACCCAGGGCAGATACGCCGGCTCGTTCCGTCGCGTACGGGGTTTCGGGGTGATCGTTCGGGGTAGCAGGTAGGGTGCGTCGGTTTCGATCAGCAGCCGATCCGCGGGAATGCGAGGTGCCAGTTCAGCGAGTTCCCGTCCCCGGCGCTCGTCGCAGATCCAACCGGTGACGCCGATGTGGTACCCGTTTTCCAGGTAGGCGTCTAGATCGGCCGAGTTGCCGGTGAAGCAGTGAATGACGCAATCCACCAACTCGTGCTTGTAGTCCGAGAGGATCTGGCGCGTCTCGCCTGCCGAGTCGCGATCGTGCACGAACAACGGCTTGCCCGTCTCGACGGCCAACTCGATCTGGCGTCGGAACACGTCGCGTTGTGCGTCGCGTGGCGAGAAGTCACGATAGAAGTCCAGCCCGGTCTCGCCGATCGCCACGACATGCGGCGACTCGGCAGTCGTCTTGATCGCCTCGGACCAGTCCTCGCCGACGTTTCCGGCGTGATGCGGATGCACACCTGCGGTGGCGTACACGAGTGGTGCATCCCCTATGTTTGCTCCTGCCAGCGCCACCGAAGCGAGACTCGACTCGACGCTGGTACCGGTCGCGATGAGTGTAGTCACACCGGCGGAGCGGGCGCGCCGCAGAACGTCCGGGCGGTCCGCATCGAAGTCCCTGCTCGCCAGATTGACGCCGATGTCGATCACGGAATGACGCGCTCCTTGGGCCCGAGCATCGGCCCGGGGGTACCGGTGCGCTGCCCGTAGATGGTGGCCGCGACGAGCACGTTCTTGACGTAGGCACGCGTCTCCCGAAACGGTATGCGCTCGACCCACACGGCGGTTGGCATGCCGCTGGCGTCCCTTCGCCACCGGTCGATCCGGCTCTCGCCGGCGTTGTAGGCGGCAATCGCCAGCACCCGGTGCCCGTCGTAGCGGCTCATCAATCCGGCGAGATGGTGCGCGCCGAGGCGGACGCTGGTGTCGGGCCGGAGCAGGTCCTCCGTGGAGGGTCGTCTGTCGCGGATGCGGTCGGCCACACTGCGCGCCGTCGCCGGCATCAATTGCATCAACCCGCGGGCGCCCGCCGGGGAGCGGGCGCGGGGATTGAACGCACTCTCGCGCCGCGAGATGGCGAGCAGCAGGCTCATCGGCAGGTTTGCACTGAAGGCCCCGTGGCGGAAGGCATCCAGGTGCGGCGTCGGATAGCGGATTCTCGTCACCTCCTTGAGATCCGCATCCCATGCCCCGGCAATGGCCTGGTCAACCCAGCCGAGCGCCGCCGTCAACTCCACGAGGTCTAGGCGTTGGTGCGGTTCCAGCTTGGGCAAGGCGTATTGCCACTCCCGGCGCGCATTGACGAGATCATCGGCAGCGAGCAGTTCCACCATGCGGCGAACGGCCGGAACAACGAGCAGCTCGTGCCAGGCGCGGGGATCGTGTCGAGAAGGATCTTCCGGAACACCGGGCGGAGATCCGAGATCCGCCGCAGCGAGCAGGCCGTACCAAGTGGGTAGTCCGGCGATTGCCCGCAAGTGCTGTTGGCCTGTCGAAGGTTCCTCGCCACTGTCGATGAGTGCTCGTCCCAGCCAGTAGCGCCACTCGGGTTCGGTTGCCACCTTCGGCGGCAGGGAGGTTATCCACAGGGTCGCCTCGGCCCACCGGCGGTTGAGTACGAGGCCTTTCGCAACCTGCTGCCTGTCGGCGGCGTTGTAGCCGATCGGGCCATCCCGTGGTACGAGACCCATCCCTGCGACCACGACGGTCAAATGCTCGCGGATCGCGTCGCGCTCCGTCTCGTCGAAGGCGTAGGTACTCTCCACCGTGTCCCACAATTCGAGTGCCCTGTTCGGCTCTCGTTTGGCGTAGCGAACCAGACCGTGGCGGAGCGCACGTCTGCCGGATGGGGTGTCCGCGAACCGCGAAAGTGAACGTACTGTCTCCGGCTTCAAATGGACGTCGTAGCACAGGCGCCCAGCGTTGGCGTTGGTTCGGTCGAAGAAACGCAGCAGGTAGCGGGCGAGCCTGGTTTCGTTTGCTTCCAAGGCAAGCAGGAGGCGTGTCCATACCGTCTCTTGGTCCAAGCCGCCAGCGCCTATCCACGAGTTGAAGACGGGGTCGCACTCCTCCGGCTGCGACTGCGGAACGACCCACAGGTCGCGAACGCGGGCGAGCGCCTGGCTGCGGTTGCCCGTTCGGTAGAGGGCGCGCGCATAGTGACATCGTCCAACAACGTCGTCGGAAGGTTCGTAGTGCTTGGCGTAGGTCGCCCACCGGCCATGCTCCGCCTGCGTGACCAGCCATTCGCGCAGGAAGCGTTCTTCGAGGGGTGTCCCGGCAAGTTCGGCGCGCAGCTCCGACGCCCGGTCCTCGCCGATCCGCGACAAGCGGCGACGGGCGTCGAAATAGAGAAGGTAGGGTCGCAGCGGATAGCCGTCCAGCTTCGCAAGTTCGGTGTCGAACTCGGCCCTGCGTCCGGTGCGGGCCGCGTACGCCGCACGCCGGTAGGCGAGGCGATCCCGATAGAGCCCTGCGTCTCCGGCGAGGAAGGGGCGCACCACCGCTGCGGCTGCGGCCCCCACATCCTTGGGTGGGTTCGTGTCTGCGACCGCCGTGGCCGAGTCGCTCCAACCGTCAACGGTCGAGAGGACTACGACCACCGCAGCGAACACGCCAATGGCGATCCGTGGCGGCAGACCGGGACGTTGGGTCACGATGCGGACATCCTCCTCGGGCGGTGCGCCGGTCAACAGCTCAGTGTCTTGGGACAGGACGACTATTCGTCGTCATTTTGGACAGCGACGTCGCGGCCGACGCGGACGGCGAGAACGTCGCAGGACGCGCCGTGGAGCACGCCGTTCGCCGTAGACCCCAGCAACAGTGCCAGGCCGTGGCGACCGTGGCTGCCGACGACGATCAGATCCATGGCTTCGTTCTCGGCGATGTGGTGAATCTCACTCTCGGGCCGTCCGAACACGAGATGCCGACGGTGTTCGGGAACCGCAATGCCGGCGGCGAATTCCGCCAGTTGGGCTGCGGCCTGCTCATGAATCTGATCCTGGACGGAGGAGAGGTCCATGGGCACGTCACCGCCGTAGACGAGGCTCAACGGCTCGATGACGTGAACAACGTGCAGTTCGGCATCCGCCGACTTAGCCAAGGCCACGGCCCGCTTCGCCACCCGGCGGCACTCCTCCGTCAGGTCGACGGCAAGAAGAATGCGACGGTAGTCCACGACACGAGCTCCGGTGTTGCTTAAAGTGCGGATCCGAAGCGAACATACACAACTCACCCAAGGTCGCTCAATAGCGCCGACCGGCCATGGGCGATCGTTGTTCGCAATGGCGAGGTGGATTCTTTGGTTTGGATTGTCGTCGGCGTCATTGTCATCGCCGCTATCGGTCCGCTGTTCTGGTTGCTTCCCTCGAAGCGTGACCGGGTACTCGGCGAGTTGAGAACGCTGGCGCGCAATTCCGGACTCGTCGTGGAAGTCGCACGCTTGCCCAAGATCGATGCTCGTGCCGAGGAGCGGGTCTCGTCCGGCGGGGTTGCCCGGGAGGCGACGATCGAATGTGCGGCCTACCGTCTCGCCTTGGCGAAGCAGCTGCCGAACGCGCCGCGTTGGCTGCTGTTCGGGTCCGAGCGCGAGAACCGGTACCTCCCGGGATGGACGACGCTTGCGCCGCCCACGGGGCTGCCGACGACTCGCAAGACCTACTGGCAGGAGGTAGGAGCGATAATCGACTCGCTCCCTGGAGGCTGCATAGCCGTGGAGGCCGCCGTCCGGCACGTTAGCTGGTACGGTCGAGAGCGTGTCGACGGTGCCGATGCGGAGGAAGTCGTGCTGGGAATTCGCGACGGCCTGGCGGCCCTCGGCGAGCTTCATCGGGCCTTGAACGAGGTTCCCGAGGACGATCCCGAATAGTCGGCGCTGCGCCCTTGGCCGGGGTGTGCGCACGGACGTCACGGTTGACAGCGGCCAACAGCGGCGTATATATGCGCCGCCAAACAGCCATCCGACCGATGCGCGTCGCCGGTGTCCGACCGGTCCGGCGCCGCTCGGCACACAAGAACAAGGAGGCCCATGGCCCGTTCCCTGGTCATCGTCGAGTCGGCCACCAAGGCTCCCACGATCAACCGCTATCTCGGCCGTGACTACGTCGTGAAGTCGAGCGCGGGCCACGTTCGCGATCTTCCAGTTCGGCGCAAGGTTTCCGACCCTAAGGAGCGCGCCAAGGAGGCGGCCAAGACGCGCAAACTGCCACCCAAGAAGCGCGCGGAGCGCCGCCAGCGGCGTGCCCGATCCCAGCTGGTTCAGAACATGGGGGTCGATCCCGACAAAGGCTGGGCGGCCTCCTACGAAGTGATTCCCGGCAAGGAAAAGGTCATTCGGGAGTTGAAGACGCTGGCGGCACGCTCGGACCGCATCTATCTGGCGACAGACCTAGACCGGGAGGGGGAGGCGATCGCTTGGCACCTCACCGAGGTCCTCGGCGGACCACCTGACCGATACCGGCGTGTTGTGTTCAACGAGATCACGAAGTCCGCCATCGAGGAGGCTTTCGCCAATCCGGGGATGATCGATCAGGATCGGGTCGACGCCCAGCAGGCGCGCCGCTTCCTCGACCGCGTGGTCGGCTTCGAACTGTCGCCGCTGTTGTGGGCCAAGGTGGCCCGCGGACTCTCCGCCGGCCGAGTACAGTCGGTGGCGGTGCGGCTGGTGGTCGAGCGCGAGCGTGAAATACGCGCGTTCACGCCTGAGGAATACTGGGAGGTGTTCTCGGAACTGGCTCGCACGCGCCGAATGGCGGGCCAGGACGATGCCGAGGCGCCGATTCGGTTCCAAGTGGCCAAGCGGGACGGTGCCGTGTTCCGCCCTGGGAACCAGACCGACGCCGAAGCCGCCGTGGCTCTTCTGCGAGATAGTGAGCGGACGTTCACGGTACGTAATCGGGAAGACAAGAAAACCACTGCGCGGCCGGGTGCGCCGTTCATCACGTCGACGCTGCAGCAGGCCGCGTCTGCGCGCCTAGGCTTCAGCGTACGCAAGACGATGACCATCGCACAGCGGTTGTACGAGGCTGGGCACATCACCTATATGCGGACGGACTCCACCAGCATTGCGGGGGAAGCGCTGGCCGCTGTACGCGCGCACATCGCTGAGACGTACGGGGATCGCTATCTCCCCGAGTCGCCCAACGTCTTCGCCAGCAAGACCTCGGCCCAGGAAGCCCATGAGGCCATACGGCCCACCGACCTCCGGGGGATCAGCGGACTGCGCGGCCTCGATGCCGACGCCCGCCGGCTCTACGACCTGATCTGGCGCCAGTTCGTCGCCTGTCAGATGGCCCGGGCGGAGTACTTGTCCACGACCGTGACCGTGGACGCGGGGGAGTTCGAACTCCTGCGCCGGGGACGCATCGTGCAGTTCGACGGCTTCACCCGTGTACTGGCACCGTTTTCGCGCGGTGACGACGACGTACCGTTGCCCGACTACGCCCCGGGAGAGACGCTTGCGCTCGCGGACGTGGAAGCCGTTCAGCATTTCACCCGACCACCGCCGCGCTACGGCGAAGCGAGTCTCGTTCGCGAACTCGAGAGACGTGGCATCGGTCGTCCGTCCACCTACGTGCCGATCATTTCGACCATCCAGGAGCGGGGCTACGTCACCCTGAAGAACCGCCGGTTCCACGCTGAACGCATTGGCGAGCTGGTCACCGACCGCCTCGTGGAGAGCTTTCCGGACCTGCTCGACTACTCGTTCACCGCGGGCATGGAGGGCAATCTGGATGAGGTCGCCGAAGGCAAGACCGCTTGGCGCGGCTTGCTCGACACGTTCTACGAGGGGTTTTCAGGGAAGTTGGAGAAGGCTCGGGGCGAGGCGGGGATGCGTGCCAACACGCCGACGTCCACGGATATCGAGTGTCGCCGGTGCGGCCGCCCCATGCAGATCCGAACGGCCAGCACCGGCGTCTTCCTCGGCTGTTCGGGCTATTCGCTGCCGCCCAAGGAGCGCTGCACCAATACGCAGAACCTCGTACCCGGCGAGGAGGCCGTAGACGTCGAGCAGGATGCGGAAGGGGAGTCCAAGCTCTTGCGCGCCAAGCGCAAGTGCCCCGTCTGCCAGACGCCCATGGACAGCTTCCTGATCGACGAGACGCGCAAGCTGCACGTCTGCGGCAACAACCCGGACTGCGAGGGATTCGTCGTGGAGAAGGGCGAGTTCCGCATCAAGGGCTATGAAGGCCCGGTGATCGAATGCGACAAGTGCGGCGCCGAGATGCAGTTGCGCTCCGGCCGCTACGGCAAGTATTTCGGCTGCACGGCCGAGGACTGCTCCAACACCCGCAAGCTGTTGCGCAGCGGCCAGCCGGCACCACCGAAGGCGGATCCGGTGCCGATGCCGGAGCTACGCTGCGTCAACGTCGACGACCATTACGTGCTGCGTGACGGTGCGGCGGGAATCTTCCTCGCTGCGAGCCAGTTCCCGAAGCACCGCGAAACCCGCGCGCCCCTGATCGTCGAACTCAAAGCGCACAGCAACGAACTCGATCCCAAGTTCGCCTACCTGCTCGCCGCGCCGGAGACCGACCCGGACGGCAATCCCGCTATGGTTCGATTCTCCCGCAAAAGTCGCTCGCAGTATCTCGTCTCCGAGAAGAACGGCAAGCCGACGCGCTGGAGCGCACAGTACCAGGACGGGGCATGGGTGGCGGCCCGGCCCGCAGAGAAGAAGGCAACGCGGCGCAAGGCGACGACCCGCAAACGGACCCCAGGCAAGCGGCCGGCGCGTCGCCGTACGCCGCCGAAAACGACCTGACGGAGCACGCGGAAAGCGGGGCGAATGGATCCGATCAGCCAGGGCGCGCTTGGCGCGGTGGCGGCGGAATCGGTCGCGACAAGCCCGAAGCTCCGTGCGTGGGCGCTCTTGGGGTGTCTGGCGGGCATGGCGCCCGACCTCGACGTGTTCATTGCCTCGACGGACGATCCGCTCCTCTTTCTGGAATACCACCGCCAGTTCACCCATGCATTGGTGTTCATCCCCGTCGGCGCGTTCGTCGCGGCGCTTGTCCTTCACTGGACCGTGCGCCGTATCCTTCGGCCAATCGAGTCCTACCTCGCGTGCCTTGTCGGGTACGCGACGCATGGCTTCCTAGATGCCTGCACGTCCTACGGCACGCAGCTCCTGTGGCCGTTCACCGACGAACGCTTCGCGTGGAACAACGTCTCCGTGGTGGATCCGTTGTTCACGGCGCCGCTGGTCGCATTCGTCGTCGCCGCGGCGGTCACCCGCCGACGTGTCCTGGCCATTCTTGGGCTTGCCTGGGCCGCTGGATACCTGCTGCTCGGTGTGGTCCAGACCCATCGGGTCGAAGCCGCGGCCGTAGCCCTGGCCGCTGACCGGGGACACCAGCCGAACCGCGTGACGGTGAAGGCGGGGTTCGCCAACTTGCTCGTGTGGAAAATCATCTACGAACACGATGGCCGATATCACGTGGATGCGGTGCGGGCCGGAATGGATGTGGCCGTCTGTCCCGGGGCGAGTGTCGCGGCCTTGGACATCGCCCGCGACCTGCCTTGGCTCGACCAGCATAGCCAGCAGGCACGTGACGTCGAACGCTTCCGCTGGTTCTCGGACGACTATCTGGCCCTCGACCCGCAGCGTGCGAATCGAGTCATCGACGTTCGCTATTCCGTCGTGCCCAATCAGATCGATCCGTTGTGGGGAGTTACGCTCAGTACCAATGCGGCTCCTGACGGGCACGTGGCCTTCTTTGCCAACGAGACCATCGGTCCGGGCAAGCGCGGCGACTACCTGCGGTTGCTGACAGGGGTGGGTTGCGGCGCTACGATTCCCCTGGCAACGGCGAACTAGAGCGACAGAGACATGAAGGTCGGTATCTCGCTGCCGATTCGTGAACTGCGAGACGATCTGGGCGCGGTCAAGGCCTTTGCCCAGATGGCGGACGAGGTGGGATACACCCACCTGCGGGTACCCGATCAGGTGCTGCGGCCACGCAGCGGCCACCTGCACGAACCGCTGATGGTGCTCGCCTACGTCGCGGCGGTCACCCGGCGCATCGAGCTCGTGCCGTCGGTGATCGTGACCCCGGCCCGGCAGACGGTACTGTTGGCCAAGCAACTGGCCAGTCTGGATATCATGTCGGGGGGGCGGGTGCGCCTCGGCGTAGGTGTCGGCGGTAGCCAGCCGGAATACGCGGCACTGGGCGAGGATTTCCGCACACGCGGTGCCCGTTGCGAGGAACAGATCGATCTGCTGCGGCACCTGTGGACACGTACCGACGTCCACTTCGACGGTCGCTGGGATCGGGTCTCCGGGGGCGGTCTCGATCCGCTTCCAACACGCCCGATTCCGATCTGGATCGGCGGCAGCGGCGTGCCAGTTCCGCGCATTCGCAAACGCATCGGCACGCAGGCCGACGGCTGGTTCGTGCTCTGCTCACCCGAGGAATACCCGGGCATAAAAGCGGACATCGACGCCGCCGCCCGTAGCGTCGGTCGGGATCCGGCAGTGATCGGAGCGGAGGCGGGTGTGGCCGTAGTCGGCCCACGGCAGGCCCAGTGGCGTGATCGCGTGTCTGGCTGGCGCGCCAAGGGACTTTCGCACCTGTGTCTCAGAACGCTCGGGGCAGGCCTCGACGCCGATGCGCATTTGGATGTCGGGCGGCGTGCCATCGCGGAAGTGCCGTGATGTCGATTGCGCGCGTCTTCCTGGCGTTGCTGGCGACAGCCGCGCTGGCGGCGTGTCAGTCGATAGCCGTTCTCGATCAGCCGATTCCGGACGCCGAACTGCGGTCGGGGACGGCGGTCTTCGGCGAACCCGTGTGGAGCACGGACCTACCCGACGTCGAACTGGTTGCCACCGACGAGGCGATGCGGGCCTTCGTGGCCTCGGTTGCCCAGGCTCCGAGGGAACGGGATCGTCTGCGCGCGCTCCTCGACTTGATGCGTCGTCATGGCTACGTCGCGAACACCTACGAGCCCTACCTGAATCTAACGGCGCGGGAGGCGTTCGCGGTGAAGCGCGGCAACTGCCTGTCCTACACCAGCCTGTTCGTTGCGCTCGCCCGGGAAGCCGGTTTCGATGCCAAGTTCCAAGTGGTGGCGGTGCCACCAGACTACGACAGCGTCGACGGACGGCTTGTGTTGAACAAGCACGTAAACGTCCGCATCGAGAATGTGCCGGGGCGCGGAGCCGTAACCGTCGAATTCAGCGAGGAGTACGCCAGCGGAATCTACAACCGCAAGGTCGTGACTGACGACTACGCGACTGCGCTGCACTACAACAACCTTGCCTTCATGCACGCCCGCAACGGCGACCCGCACAGCGAGTTCGTGTACCTGAGGAAAGCCATCGACGCCACGCCCGACAATCCGGACTACTGGGCGAACCTCGGCGTTTTCTATGGGCGACAGGAGCAACACGATCACGCCGTGGCCGCGCACCGCCGCGCCTTGGCGTTCGACGCCTACCACGCCGCGGCCATTCGCGGCCTTGCCAACGCGTACACCGCTCTCGGTCGCGACGAAGCGGCCCGGCTCTACCGCAAGCGCATTGCCCACTCCAAGGCGCGCGACGCCTATGCCTACTTCGCCTTGGCGCAGCGGGCTCTCGAGGCCCGGCATGTGGCGTATTCGTTGGAAATGCTGGCGAACGCCGTTCGCCTATTCGACGATGACTATCGATTCTACGAACTCCAAGGCCAGGCGTACGGTGAACTCGGCGACGAGGCTGCTGCGGAGGCCAGCTTCAAGCGTGCCCGCACGGTCGCCCGGGCCAGCAGGGAGGAGGCTCGGATTCGGGACCGTACCGAACGTCACCCCCGGGCGCAGATCCTAATCGGCGGGCCCCATGTGTCGAGTTTCAAACTGCTCGAGTAGTGGCGGGGCGGGGCCAACGGGTCCGAAGGACGTACCCACCTGCATGTTGGAGAACCGTCAGCGTAGGTTGCACGAGACGGGCGGCCACCACGCGCCTGCGAGGGCGCGCGGTCGCCCCTACGACCACTTGGCTGCAGGCGCGAACGAGTCGATGCCATGGCGCGCACGCAACTCCACCGACGCCTGGGCCGTCCACGGGTCCGGTCGAATGCCGATGGCGTCGGCCACCCGGGTGATGCCGTTGAAGCCGGAGGCGACCAGGATGGCGTCCGTGGTCTGGGCGGCGCCCAGTTCCGCGGTGCCTTGGCGGCGCAGGCTCGCGACCTCGTCCCAGCGCCAGTCCGCGACCGCTTCGGCAAGGTTAGCGAGGAACGCGCCGTGGCGTACATGGCCTGTTCCTCGTCCTCGTCCCGTGGCGATGTCGAGATCGGCCGCCGTGCTGGTGTCGGCACCGTGCCGTGTACGAACGCTCTCCCGGAGCGCCACCGCATGGCTAGTCGTTCAGTAGAAGCATTCGTTGGCGGCGGACACCCTGGCGGCGACCAGTTCCACCTGCGACCGATCAAGGGAGAAGCGCGAATCCGGCTGCATGTAGTACGAGCTTTCGAAAGCCTGGAAGAAGAGCTTCGACGCGTTGGGAACCAAGCCGAGCGAGCGCAGGATGTTGGCCCGTCCTTCGCGTGCAAGGGGTAGCCAGGCGTCGGCATCCACGACGTCGTTGGAACGTTCGAGGCTCGGCTCTCCCGGGACAGCATCGGGCAGCGGGTATGGTTCCGCACCGATCCCTTTGGCGAAGGTGTCGACGATGATCGAGCTTGCGGTAACGGCGACGAGTTCCACATAGGACTCGGGCAGCATGCCCATGTCGATCACGTGATCGAACCAACGCCGCGTGAGCCGGCCGGAGTCGTTGCGGATGCCGTGAACCGCCTCGACGGCGATGGGGGGCAGGGTCCCGTCGTTGTCGTGCTCTCGTCCAGCGCGGTCACTCTCGAGACGCGCGGCAATATCTGTATCGGAGCACAGTGCGCACGATGGCGCCGCTCGGGCGGCACGTACGATCGCCACGCGGTCCTCGCCACTCCACCAGGCGCCGGGCTCGGCGATGGCCTGCAGCGTGGCCCTGTGCGCCGCGGCGGTGGTGTCGCCAGCGGCAAGCGCGCCGCCGGATCCCGTCATGCGGATGCCTTCGCCGCGGCTTCCCGGGCGGCCCGGACCTTGTCGTTCGTCTGGTTGAAAAGAAGCTCCTGGCGAGCCTTTTCCTCGGCTTCGGTGCGTTCGCGGCGGCCGAGTTCCCGACCCACGCGGCGACCCTTCTCCACACCGGGTCGTGCATGCAACTGGTCCACCCAGCGCTTGAGGTTGGGGAACGTCTCCCACATGTCCTCGCCGAGCATCGGCCCAATGAGGAATGCCCAGGGGTAGCTGATCATGTCGGCGATGGTGTACTCGGAGCCGGCGAGATACTCGTTGACCGACAGTTGCGCATCCATGACGCCAGCAAGGCGGTCGACCTCGCCGACGAAGCGCTTGGCACCGTATTCGAGCTGCTTGGGATCGCCGGCGAGGCTGCGCCCGTAGTTCTTGAAATGGTTGGCGTTGCCCATCATCGGTCCGAGGTTCGCCATCTGCCAGTGCACCCATTGCAGCGTGCGATAACGCTCCCTAGGTTCCCTGGGGAGGAACCGGCCGGTCTTGTCGGCGAGGTATTCGAGGATCGCTCCGGACTCGAAGATGGCCAGCGGCTCGCCGCCACCGAGTGGCTCGTGGTCGACGATCGCCGGCATCCGGTTGTTGGGCGAGATGCGTAGGAACTCCGGCTTGAACTGGTCGCCACCACCTATGTCGACTGGGAGGACGTTGTAGGCGAGGCCGCACTCCTCGAGCATGATGGTGATTTTCCAACCGTTGGGGGTGGGCCAGAAGTGAAGATCGATCATGGGGACTCCTTGGTCAGTGCCGGTGGCGACCGTTGCGAAGAGCTCTCTTGATCGGTTGGGGCGACCAATCGGCCCGTGCCAATGGCATTGTAGTCCACCACATGGCGGGGGGTGGCAGTTGATTGATTACCAACGCCAACCCTTCCATACTGCGCGCCAAACCCGAGGGGGAACATCGATGTCTCGATCCACGATGATCGCGTGTGCCGTTGTCTGCCTGACGGCATCCCAGGCGGTTGCCTTGAACGTCGGCGACAGGGTCGACAACTTCAAGCTGCTCGACCAGAACGGCCGCGCGCACGAACTGCACTACCTGTCTGACGCCAAGGCCGTGGCACTGATGTCGCACACCGTGGGATGCAGCGAGCTGGCCGACGACGTAGCGCGTTTCGAGGCGCTCGCCGCCGAGTACGCCGATCGCGGGGTCGAGTTCCTGATGCTGAACGCGGACGGTCTGGTCGACCGCAGCGTTGTGCAGGCCACTACCCCCGTGCTGGTCGACGACACCCGCGTCGTCGGCGAGTCGCTCGGATTCACCGCCGCCGGGCAGGTGCTGATCGTGGATCCCGCGACCTGGCGCGTAGAGTACCGGGGCAATGCGGCTGCCGCCTCGGCGCTTGAGGACGTTCTCGCCGGTCGCGACGTCGCTCCCGGCGATGAGTCCGCGAACGGGTGCTCGTTGAGCTTCGAGCGCGACGAGAGCGACATCACCTACACCCGCGACGTGGCACCGATCCTCGCCGCGAATTGCGTGACTTGCCACCGCGAGGGCGGCATCGGCCCCTGGGCGATGACCGGCTACAACATGGTGCGCGGCTTCGCGCCGATGATCCGGGAAGTAATCCGCACCAAGCGCATGCCGCCGTGGCACGCCGATCCGGTCCACGGCAGCTTCTCCAACGACCGCTCGCTATCCGTGGATGAGATCAGGAAGGTCGTGCATTGGGTCGAGGCGGGCGCTCCCCGCGGCGACGGCGACGATCCCCTGGAGTCCGCGGCCGCGGGTTGGGCGGAGTGGCCACTGGGCGAACCCGATCTTGTGCTCAACATTCCGCCCTTCGATGTGCCGGCGTCCGGCGTGGTGGACTACAAGTATCGGTATCTCAAGAATCCGCTGGAACGCGACGTCTGGGTACGCGCCACGGAGATCGTCCCCGGCGATCGGGCGGCTCTGCACCACGTGATCACCACCTGGGCGGTGCCGAACGACGATGGTTCCATGCGCAAGCCCAAGGCCCGGGGCGGACTCGGTGGCTATGTTCCGGGATCGACGACGGACGTGTACCCGGAAGGCACGGGCCGACTGCTACCGGCGGGTTCCTACATCATCTTTCAGATGCACTACACGCCCTACGGCAAGGCCGTGACCGACGCTTCGCGACTGGGCATCTACTTCCATGACGAGCCGCCGGAACACCGGTTGCGCGATGCGGTGCTGGCGAACACCAAGATCCGTATTCCGGCGAACGCCAAGTTCCACGGCGACTCGGCCGAGCGCACCTTCGACAGGGGAATCCTGGTCTACAGCCTGCTGCCGCACGCCCACTACCGGGGTACGGCATCGGAGTTCCGCGCGTTCTATCCCGACGGCACCGAGGAAGTGCTGCTCTCGGTTCCCAACTACGATTTCAACTGGCAGACGTCGTACGTCTTGAAGGAGCCCAAGCGCCTGCCGGCAGGGACCCGGATGGTACACACCACCTGGTGGGACAATTCGCCGCAGAACCCCGCCAACCCAGATCCCGACCGCGAGGTTCCGTGGGGCCTACAGTCTTGGGACGAGATGCTCTACGGGGCGGTCGAATACCGAGCCTTGGACACACCCACCCAGGCGCGCATCGAGGTTGCGGGCTCGGAATAGGCGCGGGAAGGACACCCACGGGAACCGGGCAGGACGAACGCGTCGCATCGGCGAAAGTCAGGGATCGGCGGGCGGTTCGCGCCGTCGTGCTGTCCCAGCCGGGAGACGAGGCGCTGATGCTGCGCTTCAAGAACCCCTTCGGCGGCCAAGATCTCTGGCTCACCCCCGGCGGGGGAATCCATCGGGGCGAGAGCGACCGCGAGGCCCTCGATCGCGAGGTCTGGGAGGAGACCGGCCTTCGACTCCCGACGAGTGTTTCTCTCGTCTGGCAACGAGTGCACACGTACCCCTTCGAGCCGGTGGACATCCGGCAGGCCGAGGACTTCTACCTGGCGCGGGTGGCGCGTTTCGCACCGACTTCCGATCACAACCCCGAACCCGCTGAGCGCAACGTGTTCCGCGAGTTCCGCTGGTGGTCGGTGGCGGACATGCGCGCCAGTCGCGAACTGTTCGTGCCCCGGGGCTTCGCCGACCTCGTCGACGAGTTGATCCTTTACGGCCCGCCGCCGGCGCCGACCCAGTTGACGGGATAGACCGTGTCGGAACCCACGTTCACGATCTTCGCCGACGCCGGAAGACCGGGCTGGGCGGAAGCGTACGCCGCGTTGCTGCACGAAGGTGAACCCGCCGGGGTCGAGGTGGCATCGACCCTGGAAGAGGCGTTGGATGCGACCAGCGACGTCTTGATTCTGAACCTGCGAAATCGCCGGGAGGAGAAGCTGTCCGCCGAGCGGATCGAGTCGCTCGGTCGACGCCGGATCATCGCCATGGCCCCCGGTGCCGACTGGCTGTGCGATCAGGTGGACGCGTTCGAGATCCGCGGTGGAACATCACGCAGAACGTGTCCGTCGCGACCCACGACAGCGGACTGCTCGGTCGCTGGACCTCCAAGGCCGCCATCGAGCCCTTCGTCGAGGCGCCGGACATCCCTTGGGCCGAGCGGACCACACACACGCCCTGCGTGTATTTCGGCAGCGGAAACATCGCCGAGTACCGACCGGGCGTGGACTACATTGCGGGTGCCGGCGAGTTCGGCGACTGCGCCGTGGTGATGCGGCAGGCCAACCTCGTCTACGCGGGGGTCGCGGCGCACCCCGATGAGTGGTCGTCGGACTACCGGGAACTGCTTCGCCGCGTGAGTTTCGCACTCGCCCGAAGACCCGTCGAAGACCTCGAGCCGATCATCGTCGAACGGCAGCTTCATCCACCGGGAACGGTGGAGTTGGAGCTCGCGCACGACGACGCGTATCGAGGGGACCGCACCTTCTATCTCCGCCTGGATCGACCGACGGCGCTTACGGTCACGTTGGAGCACTCGGGTTCCAACGCCATGATGTTGCTGTTCCGGGGCGGCAAGAAGCAACTGCACTGGACCCGCGAGGACACTGCTACCGGCGCGACGCTCACCATCGCGGTGAACGTCGGCGCCGCCGCCATCGAAGCCGTCGGCCACCGCTATTGGGTGATCAACGTCTGGAACTACGACCGCGAGAACACCGCGTCCGCAAGGCTCACGGTCGCCTACAACATGAACGACTCCGAGCCGGCGATCCTGCCCATGCCGGGCAACGCGAGCTTCGAGTACCTGAATCGCCATGCCCTGGAACTGCACCGGGAAGCCTTGGAACGGGACGCGTCGGCCTTGGAGCGGATCGACACCCACGCCCCCTCCCTCGATGCCGAGGCGCTTGATACGGCCAGACTCGTGACGGCGCGGGAACACGGATTCGAGACATGGGAAATCGTCACCGGCCACGTCGTCTTCAAGCCCGTATTCCTCGGTGGCGCTGGCGAGTGGGGGGCTCAGGACTTCTTCGACCGTGGGCGAGCGCTCAACCGCGACTCGTTTTCAGTCGGCGAACTGGTCGAGTTCGCGGGAGACTTCAGCGACGATCTCATCGTCACCCTGACGGATGCCTTCGCGCGGGCAGGGACGGCGGGGCACGGCGAGTTCACGGGAGAGCACGTACTACTGGCGCTGTTGGACAATCCGATCGCCGCGCACGTTCTGAAGAGCGTGGGTGGTGATCTCCATGGTCTGCGCGCCGATGTGACATCGCTTGTCGAGGCCATGGAGACCAATATCACGACCGGTCCCGTTCAGGTCTCGCGGGAGCTTTGCGGTGCCGTGTACCGGGCGAACTTCATCAGCGTGCTTGGGCGGGAAGGCACGAACGCGGGCAACCTGCTGGCGGGGCTCTACGGGGAGAACGGGCCGGCTTCAGAACGGCTGGCAGCGCGGGGTTTCGGGCAACAGGACGTCCTGAACTACGTTGTCCACGGCGTGTGCGTGAGCGACATCCCGACGCCGGAGCCGGGTGCGACGGTGTTCGACCCCGAACTGGAGCAGGGGACGCAAGGCGCCTTGTCGAAGGCGCGCATTTCCGGGCACGAGCATGTCACCATCGAGCACCTCCTGCTGGCGTTGCTGGATAGTGCCGCCATGCGCAAGGCGCTCGCTTCCCTCGGCGCGAAGGTCGATGAGCTCCGGGGGGATCTGACCGGTCTCTTGGACGTTCTGCGTGTCGACGACGCCGCCGTTCCCGAACCTACGCGGGCGTTCAACCGTGTCATGC
Source organism: Gammaproteobacteria bacterium (assembly GCA_009839505.1). Lineage (GTDB taxonomy): Bacteria > Pseudomonadota > Gammaproteobacteria > Pseudomonadales > Azotimanducaceae > VXYL01. The sequence continues at coordinate 1,230 of VXPO01000040.1, read as the reverse complement.
AGATGACCGTGGCCAAGGCCCGACGATCCGGTCGCGCCCAAGCGTCCTGCGAGGATGCACTTTGGGCTCTCTGCGGCGAGCGCGATGTGCCCTCGGCCGACGTCCTGCAAAATCACGGCGTGAATCGTTCGGGTCTTGAGACGATTGCGATAGGGCTTGAGCGCGAATGAGCCCCGCCAAGCCCAGTGTCGAACGCCTCGGGGACGGCCCCATCGTGTCGCCGTCGTCCCACCCGAGCATCGGCGTCAACATCCAGGGTCCGTCGCTAGTTCGGGTTCCCGAGTGGGTCGAGGCGCCCCTTGGCCGCTACTACCTGTATTTCGCCGACCACAAAGGCCGCTATATCCGACTGGCGTACGCGGATCGACTTGAGGGACCTTGGACGGTGCATGTTCCTGGAGCGCTTCATCTGGATCAGACGCCGTTCCCCAAGGAGCCATTGGAGATCCCGGCCGACCGGCTGAAGACTGCGGAGGCCGGGCAGCGGGCGTCGGGCCGACGAATACCGCACAGTGTCGCGTTCGAGATGTCGACACCGCATATCGCCTCACCCGATGTCCACATCGACGAAGGCAACAGGCGTTTTGTCATGTATTACCACGGCCTCGAGGGGGTCGGGCGCCAGGTTTCGCGCGTCGCGGTGTCCAGCGACGGTCTCGCCTTCAGCTCCGGCACCGAGATTCTCGGGCGCACCTACATGCGCGCCTTCAGCCATCGCGGAATGACCCATGTCCTGGCCATGCCGGGCCAGTTCTATCGATCCGCCGACCCCTTGGGTGGTTTCGAGGAGGGTCCGCTGCTGTTCAATGCCGACATGCGGCACTCGGCCGTCCTGCTCCGGGAAGACACGTTGCATGTGTTCTGGACGCAGGTCGGACACGCGCCGGAGCGCATCCTGCTGTCGACCGTCGACCTCAGCGGCGACTGGAACCAGTGGCGGGAGTCGGAACCGGTGGAGGTGTTGCGCCCGGAACACCCGTGGGAGGGCGCGGATGAGCCGCTCACGCCGTCCGTCCGCAGCGTTGCGTACGGCAGCGTCAACCAGCTACGCGATCCGGCGATCTACGTCGAAGACGACGAGGTCTACCTTCTCTACGCGGTCGCCGGAGAAAGCGGCATAGCGATCGCGCGGATTACGTTTCCCCCGTAGCGCCCCAAAGCCGTCCCCGGCGCTGCGCTATCGCTGTGCGCCGGGGTTCGCCTCCGGCCCAGCCACGCCGTCGATCATGG
>VXPO01000180.1 GCA_009839505.1 Gammaproteobacteria bacterium | reverse complement strand
CGAGCGCTTCGAGGGTGCGCGCGTTCGTCCGCTCGCGCACCTCGACGCGCGGGTCATCGCGGAGCTGCTGCGCGAGCTGCCCGTAGCCGACGTCGACGGCAACGACCTCGCGTGCGCCGCGCTGGAGCAGGCAGTCGGTGAACCCGCCGGTCGACGCGCCGACGTCCAGGCAGCGCAGCCCACGCACGTCGATGCCGGTGCGGTCGAGGGCGTGCGCGAGCTTCTCCCCGCCGCGGCTCACGTACGGCGGCGGCTCGCGCACCTCGATGGCTGCGTCCGCCGTCACCGGCTGCGCGGGCCGGGTCGCCACCTCACCGTCGACGCGCACGTCGCGCGCGAGCACGAGCGCGCGCGCCCGCTCGCGCGACGGCGCGAGGCCGCGCTCGACGAGTGTTACGTCAAGACGCGGGCGAGCGCGCGTGCGTCGGGCGGGGGTGATGGTCATCTGGATTCGAGGATAGCGCGCAACCGTCCCAGCCGCTCCCGTGCCCGGGTCGCTCGCTCCGGAGTCGAACTCGCAGAGCCGCGCTCGCGTATCCTCTACGAGCTTGACTCACATCGAGGAGCAACAGTTGCAAGTGCGCAGTGTTCGCCGCCTGATCCTGGTCGCGTGCCTTGCACTCCTCGTCGCAGCCGTTGGGGTGTCCCCTCGCGGCGCGGTCGCATCGTCCGGAGCGGACGAGGGACGCGGTCGCGAGACAATCACGACGGTGCTGTACCCCGGCTGGAACCTGGTCGGCTGGGTGGGACCCGACACGCCGACGTCGGATCTGTTCGACGCGATCCCGGCGCTGCGGCAGGTCTGGGCGTGGGACGCCGAGAAACAGGCCTACCAGCTCGCCCTGCGTGACCAGTACGGCGACCTGCCAGCGCTCACGCTCGGCGTGGGGCTCTGGCTGCGGCTCGGCGGGAACTCGACCTTCGAGTGGACTCGTGCGGCGTCTGACCTGGGGGTCCTACTCGACCTGCACGGAGGTCAGAACCTCCTCGGCTGGACCGGCACGGACGGCGCGGGTGTCGCGGACACGCTCGCCCGATTCGGCGACGACCTCGAGGAGGTGTGGCACTGGGACGCCGAGGCGCAGCGCTACGTGCCCTACCCTCCCGGCTCCGACGCCGCGAGCCTCGCAACGCTCGCCCGCGGGCAGGCGCTGCGCATCGAACTGGCACGGGACACGAGGTGGTGGGAACCGGGGACGGCGCGACCGACGTTCGTCTTCGCCGACGACATCACGGCCGAGCAGCGCGAGGAGGTCCAGGCGCTGTTCGAGAGCGCCACGGACGTGTTCGCAATGCGTTTCGGCGTACACACCACCGACTACACCGTCGACGTCAGTAACGAGCACTCGCTGTGCGCGGCCGGTGGCGGCGTTATTGATCTACCGTTCCCGCTCTGCCGGACCGCCGTACCTCACGAGTATTTTCACATCCTCCAGTCCGAGCTCATGGGAAGGGGGTTCGGTGCGCCCGACTGGATGAACGAAGGCTCCGCCGAATACGCGCAATTCGTCTATGAGCAAGATGTCGACCCTCAGGGCACATTCCCGCACCGCCATCCGTATCTTGCCGTCGAGCAACTCACCATAACCCCCGGCGAAGTGCACGATTTTGACCGACGACACCGATACCTTTCGTACGCGTTGGGGTTCGTTGCCGCGGAATGGCTTGTGGACCGTGCCGGCGAGGAAGCCCTCGTCGACTTCTATCGAATCAGGAAGTCACACGACCGGTGGGAGGACACCTTCCAGGCGGCTTTCGGGGTTGCAGTCGATGAGTTCTACGAGGCGGTCGAGAGCTATAGGCACGAGCGTGCGCCGCTGAATCCACACCTCCGCGATGACCGCACGGAGGTGATCGTCGTGCCTCTGAGCGCCGCAGCTGCACCCGTCGCAACAACGATCCGGGGGCAAATCGCGAATCTCACCAGCTTCTTCGCTGAACGCTTCGGAGCTGATCCCGTGGATTATACGGTCTACGTCGTGGACGAAGAGACATACCCATCCACGTTCGTGAGTCTGCTGGCACCCACGGTCAACTGCAACATCGGCTCAGATCCGTGGCCAAAGATCGTCATATTCGACTGCGACGTCGACGAGAGTTTCCACACCTTCTCTCCTGATGGTGATCACTACACTCGATTCATTATAGACGGGCACATACACAGCACACTTACGGACTTAGCTCCGCCATTATCCACACGGCATTTACAGCGTACTGACATCGCGGTAGTATGTCGCTGGGGAATATACTGGTTATGCGATGGTGTGCCGGATTACATAGCTGCGATGTACGAGGTTCACACCGGTGCAGCAGACTTGGACCACATTCTGAAAAAGAAGATGCTCCTCGCACACGGGGTGACTAAATCATTGAGCAGCTTCGAGGGGCGTCTCTCGGCGGGTGGCACTAGTGCCGAGGCCGAGTCCGCACTACTCTTCCTCGCCGCACACCAGCTCGCCGACCATGCGGGCGAGAAGGCGCTCCTCGAGTACTTCCGGGTGCTGCCGTCCGCGGAGACCATCTATGAAGCGTTCGAGCACGCCTTCGGCCTCACGCTGGACGAGTTCTACACGCAGTTCGAGTCGTACCGGGAGATGCATCCATACGCTCCACCGCACGCGACCGACGACACCGTAGGCCCCGTTCTGGCGTTCCGAGGAGCGTTACCGGCCGACTACCCCGGCGAGACCCGGGCAAAGTTCGGGGCATTTCAGGCGTTCTTCGAAGACCGGTTCGGGGCGGAACGACAGGAACTGACGGTTCACGTCGTGACCAATACCCGGGAGGTCGAGCAGGAGATCCCGTTCTGGAGCGGGATCATCCGGAGCGGTTTCGCCCGGTGTGTGAACGCGTGGGATGACATCACCGTCATCTCGATCGACAGGTGTGGCCACTTCGGATCCATCGACGGCTTCTACCTCGGCGGCGTGATCGTGCGCAACCGGGGCCCGTGGTGGCTCCAGATGGGCTTGAACGCGTACGCGACAGCAGCCTACCAGGCACACGAGGGTGTCATCGATCTGGACACGCACCGGGATACCCAGATCGATCGCGCACTGCAGACCTCAGGTTCGCTCCGCGGCATAGAGAACTCGGCGGGTGAACTCGGCGCCTGGTACGGCACAGCGCTGGGCTTCGTCGCGACGGACTGGCTGGCCGGGCATGCGGGTGAGCACGCGTTAGCCTCCTACTACCAGGAGCACCTCCCACTGCCGGAGTACACGACCGATCGTCGCTGGATAGGCCCGTGGCGTGCCGCATTCGAAGAAGTCTTCGGCCTGACGCCTGACGAGTTCTACGAGCGGTTCGAGGCGTATCGCGCGACGCTGACCGCCGAGTAGGCGGCCCCACGCAGCGGC
>VXPO01000105.1:34850-114057 GCA_009839505.1 Gammaproteobacteria bacterium | reverse complement strand
AAGCGCCACTATCACCGACCCGGAGGCGTGTAACACCAGCGCCTTGAACACCGCGTGGGTCATCAAGGGGAAGATGCCCGCGGTCCAGGCGCCCACGCCCAGCGCCATGAACATGTAGCCGATCTGGCTCATGGTCGAGTAGGCGAGGATGCGCTTGATGTCGGTCTGCGCCAAGGCCGTGAACGAGGAGATCAGGAGTGTTGCCAGGCCGACGATGGCTACCGCGAACTGCGCCACGGGTGCCAAGTCGTAGACGCCCTTCATGCGGGCGACGAGGTACACCCCGGCGGTCACCATGGTCGCCGCGTGGATCAGCGCCGAGACCGGGGTCGGACCGGCCATGGCGTCTGGCAGCCACGTCTGCAGCGGCACTTGGGCGGATTTGCCCACGGCGCCGCCGAGGAGCAGCAGGCCGATGGCGGTGGCCATGCCCGTGTCCAGCGTGCCGGCGCCTGCGAGCGCGGTCTGGATGTCGAGGGTGTTCAGTTCCCGGAACAGGAGAAACAGGCCGATGGCCATCAGCGTGTCGCCAACCCGCGTGACCACGAAGGCCTTGCGCGCGGCGTAGCCGTTGGCCGGGTCCCGGTGGTAGAAGCCGATCAGCAGGTAGCTGCACAGGCCAACGCCCTCCCAGCCCAGGAACAGCACCAGCAGGTTGTCGCCGAGCACCAGCATCAGCATCGCGAACACGAACAGGTTCATGTAGGCGAAGAAGCGGCTGAAACCCTCGGGTTCCTCGTGGTCCTTCCACATGTAGCCGGTGGCGAAGACGTGGATCAGGAAGCCGACCCCGGTGATGACGCCGGTCATCACCAGCGACAGTGGGTCGAGGTAGAGCGTGATCGACGGCGTGAAGTCGCCCACCGCCATCCACGTCCACAGGGCGACGCTCATGCTCGGCTCGCCGCTCGCCACGAACTCGTAGCCGACGAGCAGCGACACCAGGGCAGCGACGCCTACCGAGCCGGCACCGATCCAGGCGACCAGCCGGTCGGGAAGTTTGCCTTCGGTGACCAGCAGGACGAGGAAGCCTGCCAGCGGTGCCGCCGGAACGAGCCAGAGCAGATCGGACAACGCGGGTCTCCCTTGCCTGACGCTGGCCTAGCCGTTCAGCTCGCTGGCGGCGTCGATGTCGAGGGTCTCGAATCGACGCGAGATCTGCAGCACGAGACCAAGCGCCACGGCCACTTCGGCGGCGGCCAGGGCGAGGATCAGCATGAACATGATCTGCCCGTCCGGCGCTCCCCAGCGGGCGCCGGCGGCGACGAACGCCAAGCCCGCAGCGTTCATCATCACCTCCAGCGACATCAGCAGGAAGATGATGTTGCGGCGCACCAGCACGCCCATGAGGCCGAGCAGGAACAACGCCGCGGCGAGATAGAGAACGTGTTCGACGGGAACTTCGATGGCCATCGCTAGGCTTCGCGCCGCTCTTCCAGGTACCGCCGGCCGAGGTGGTAGGCCCCGACGAGCGCCGCAAGCAGGAGGAATCCGGCGAGTTCCACGGCCAGCAGGTACGGGCCGAACAGCTCTATGCCGACAGCCTGGGGACCGACCATCACGCCCTTCGTCATGGTGGTGTTGTCCGGCAGTCCCGCGAGCGCGTAGACCATCACCAGCAGAAGAGCGGTGACGAGTACCGCCGGCAGAACCCACATGCCCGGTCGCAGCCAACGGCTCTCGCGCAGCACGGACGACTGGCCGAGGTTGAGCATCATCACCACGAACAGAAACAGCACGACGATGGCGCCGGCGTAGATGACGACCTCCAGCGCCGCTGCGAAGGGGGCGCCGAGGACGAAGAAGATCACCGCAATCGCGAGCAGCGACACCACCAGGTAGATCAGTGCATGGGACGCGTTCCGGCGGGTGATGACGAGCCCCGTGGAAACCAGCGCCACCGCCGCGGGAATCCAGAAAAGCAGTAGGTCCGTCAAGGCAGCAGACTCCTGACGTCGGTTGGCGGCGCCTCGCGGTCGGCCTCCCCCTTGGCCTTGCCGTGGATGGCCTTGCCGGCCACCTGCCAGAAGCTGTAGTCCGGGTACTTGCCGACGCCGTCGATCAACAGGTGCTCCTTCTCGTAGACCATGTTGTCGCGGTCGAACTCGCACAGTTCGAAGTCGGGCGTGAGCTGGATGGCGTAGGTGGGGCACGCCTCCTCGCACATGCCGCACATGATGCAGCGCGAAAAATTGATGCGGAAGAAATCCGGGTACCAGCGCCCGTCCTCATCGCGCTCGGTTTTCTGCAGCGCGATGCAGTCGACGGGACAGGCCACGGCGCACAGGTTGCAGGCGACGCAGCGCTCCTCGCCGTCGGGATCGCGGGTGAGCACGATCCGGCCCCGGTAGCGCGGTGCCTGGTAGGGCATCTCCTCGGGATACTGGACCGTCTCGTTGCGCATGAAGGTGTGCTGGAACACGGTCCACAGCGTTCTGAGTTGACTCAGCATGGGTCAAGTCCCCCAGAGTACGAAAAAGCCCGTGGCGAGCAGGTTAACCAGGGTGAGCGGCAGCAGGATCTTCCAGCCCAGGCTCATCAACTGGTCGTATCGCGGCCGTGGGATCGCGGCGCGGAGCAGCACGAAGACGTGGACGAACACCAGCACCTTCGCACCGAACCACACCACGGGCGGCAGGAAGTCGAGGAACTCCGGCACCAGCCAGCCGCCGAAGAACAGCAGCACGAGCAGGCACGAGGTGACGATCACGGCCACGTACTCGCCGCACATGAGGAGCACGAACTTCATGCCCGAATACTCGGTATGGAAGCCGGCGGTGAGCTCATGCTCGGCTTCCGGCAGGTCGAAGGGCAGGCGGTGGGACTCCGCGAGGCCGGCGAGGAAGAAGATCACGAACCCCAGGAACTGCGGCACGATGAACCACATGTCGGCCTGGGCTTCGACGATGTCCACCAGGCTGAAGGAGCCCGCGTGGATGACCACGCCCATGATGGACAGCCCCATGAACACTTCGTAAGTGACCATCTGCGCTGCGGCGCGGAGGCTGCCGAGCAGGGCGTACTTGTTGTTGCTGGCGAAACCCCCGAGGAGCACGCCGTACACCGCCAGCGACGACATGGCGAGGAACCACAAGAGGGCGATGTTCAGATCCGCGATGACCATGTCCGGTGCGAACGGGATCACCGCAAGGACGAACATCATGGAGGCACAGACGATCACCGGGGCCAGAATGAACAGCGCGCGGTCTCCGAAGGGCGGCAGCCAGTCGTCCTTGGTGATGAACTTGATGCCGTCGGCGACCCCCTGGAGGACGCCGAACCAGCCGACGCGGTTCGGGCCCCGGCGATCCTGCCACCAGCCGAGCAGGCGCCGCTCCCACCACTGCAGGAACATGACGGCCAGCAGCGTGCCCACCGCAAGGGGCAGGATCAGCACGTAGCTCCAGTTGATCTCGAAACCGAAGATGGGTCGTCCTTAAGCGTCAGCCTTTGGCGATGAGGTTCGGATCGCCACCGGGCCGGCGCACGAAGTCGGGATCGGCGGCGAGGTTCACACTCGTCGTCGTGAGGACGCCTGTGCCGGGAAGGCCGCGGGCAACGCCAGCCACGCCGGGCGCGATGCCGTCATCCACGCGCACCTCGTAGCTCGCGCCGAGTTCCGCAATGGCGACGCCGTTGCCCTCGGATACGCCGAGGCGTTGGGCGTCCGCGGAGTTGAGCAGGACATAGGGCGGGGGAGTTCTTTCGAGGATCGGGGCGGAGGCCGCCGAGAGTTCATCGCCGCCGAACACGTAGCTCACATGAGCCGCGACAAATGTGCCGTTCGAAAGGTCGGTTTGGGCTGGCGGCGGCACGTCTTGGTGGGCGTCTTTGCGGGTGTCGCCATTGGCGACGATCAGGCGAGCCCCAGGATCGCCTCCCGCGAGCGCGCCGGCCACTTCCTGTTGGAACTTGAACACCGACTGGTTGGAGTTCCAACCCGGGGACCAGACGTAGGGCAGCACGGCCCCTGGCTGATCGCCGGTGTTCAACCCCTCCATCGAATAGGAGAACGGCGTCTCGTGATCCACCGTGGTCTTGGGTTCGTGTACGGATACGTTTGCGCGCATCGCCGTCCGCCCGCTGTAGCGGTGGGGCTGGCGCGGGATCTTGCTCTCGGCGTCGACCCGGAAGCCCGCGCCCGGGGCGACGTCGGCCAAGCCGGATAGTTCGACCCCGGCCGCGGCGCAGGCCTTCGTAAGGCTGTCCATGTCGGTCCAGCCGAGATCGTCCCGGCCCATCGCGTTGCCGATCGCCGAGATCCAGCGCCACGACGGCGCGATCTCGTCGGTCGGTTCGAACACCTGGTAGAACCGTTGCGCGCGGGTTTCGTAGTTGACGAAAGTGCCGGTCTGCTCGGCGTAGGTTGAAGCGGGCAGCACCACCGCTGAGGATTCGGCCGTCGGTGTCTCGAGGTAGTCCATGACGATGGCGCGACCGAGATCGACGCCGTCGCCGGGAAGGCGCCGATACAGATCGTTTTCCACGATCACCGCCACCGCACCGTCGGCGATCCGTTGAACGGCATCCGACAACCCTAGCGAGCCGCCGAGCAGCGCCGCGCCATAGCTGTTCGATTCAGAGGCCGTCAGCGCAAGCATCGCATCCTCGCCCCGAGTGCCGAGCGCCAAGGCGATATTGGTCGCTGCTTGCACCAAGGCGGGTTCGCGCGCTTCGCTGCCGGCGATGACGAGTGGCCGGTCGGCGGCGGCAAGCGCTTCTGCGGCAGACGCAACGAATGCATCCAAGGTGCCGGGAGGGAAGTCTGAATCGATGGCGTGGGCGATGCCGAATCCCGCCCGGGCGAGGTCGAGGGCATCGCCGTGCCGGGTCGCGGCCGCGAGGTCGTCGATCCGAGTCGAAGCCACAGACGCGATGTAGAGCGGGCTCTTCGCATGCTGGGCATGGCCCCGTACGCCGGCATCCTGCCAATCCGGGATTTCCGCGTCCTTCGCCATTTCGAAGGCGACCCCGCGTGCCGCCTGGCGGACCGCCAGCGCCATGCGGGCCGCGGTGTTCGATATGTCCTCGCCGAGAATCAACACGGCGTCGGCGGTTTCGATGTCGGTGAGCGAAGGGATCTTGAATCCGCCGCCCCGGTAGGCGTCGAGCATGGCGGCCATGGTCGCCGCCTCGTCGTCGGCCATGCCGATGCAGAAGTTGTCGGCGCCGACCAACTCCTTGAGCGCGAAGTTCGCCCCCATCGACGCCCGCGGCGAGCCGATGCCGATGACGTCAGCGTCCTGCAGCCGTTCGGCAACCGCGGTCACGGCAGCGTCGCGCCCCGGCGCTTCGAAAACCCCGTCTTCGGCCCGTACGCCGGCATTGCGGATACGCCGGTCGTGGTTGACGAAGTGCGAACCGTAGCGGCCGCGGTCGCACAGGAAGTAGCCGTTGACCTCGCCGTGGTAGCGGTTGTGGACGCGTTTCAGGACGCCGTAGCGTTCAGCCGGAAAGGTGTTGCAACCCACCGAGCAGTGGGGACAAATCGAGGGTGCTGATTGCAGATCCCATTTGCGGGTGTAGACCTTCGAGAACGGCTTGTCCGTAAATACCCCGGTCGGACAGACCTCAACGAGGTTGCCAGCGAACTCGCTCTCGAGCACGCCGTCCTCGGCGCGGCCGAAGAACATGTGCGACTTGGAACCGAAGGCATCCAGGTCCGTGCCGCCCGCGTAGTCCCGGTAGTAGCGTACGCAGCGGTAGCAGGTGATGCAGCGGTTCATCTCGTGGCCGACGAAGGGTCCGAGGTACTGGTTTACCCAGGTGCGTTTCATGCCCGCGTAGCGGCGCATGGAATGGCCCGTCATCACCGTCATGTCCTGGAGGTGGCACTCGCCGCCTTCCTCGCAAACCGGGCAGTCGTGGGGATGGTTCTCCATCAGCCATTCGATGACCTGCTTGCGGAAGTCCGCTGCGAAAGCGGCGGGTCGCGACGCCTCGCCGTCGGACGTGCCGATGCCGATCCTCAGGCCGTCCTCGACGGTCATCATGCAGGCCATCTGCAACCGGCCGCGGGTGTCCGCCTCGTCCCGGTACTGAAGCACGGCGCATAGGCGGCAGGAACCGACCGAGCCCATCGCCGGATGCCAGCAGAAATAGGGAAGGTCGAGACGCTCGGAAAGGCAGGCGTGGAGGAGATTCTGACCGTCGGGAAGGTCGTAGTCCCTGCCGTCTATGTTGACGCGGGCCATTGCCTAACGCTCCGACCCGCTAGCGATAGTGAGGCAGTCGGGCCGGCGCGGGCGGCAAGGGTAGGATGTCCGGGGCGGCGCGCACCACTCCGATTCAGGCACCGACCTCTCCTCTTGAAATCCGACTCGGTGTGCCCAAGCCCGCCCGGCGCCGAGGGCGCGGAAGGCGGTGCGTGAAAAACCGCGCCACAATACCTATCGGGCGGGCACGGGGCAAGCATCGGGGACGTGCGCGGTCACGGTTCGAGCTTGCGCCCGTCCACGTCGTCGAAGTACTCCCGCGTGACCTTGAACACCATTGGCGCGAGCAGCAGCAGGCCGACGAGATTGGGAATCGCCATCAGGCCGTTAAGCGTGTCGGACAGATTCCACACGAGGTCGATCTCTACACTCGCGAAATAGAACGCGGCCAGCACCCAGAGCCCCCGGTAGAACCAAAGGCTTTTCTCGCGGAACAGGTATTGCCAGCAGCGCTCGCCGTAGTAGGACCAACCGAGAATCGTCGTGAACGCGAACACGGCGAGGGCGACGGTCACGATGTAGTGGCCGCCGATAATGGAACTCTGGAAGCCGGTCGACGTCAGCACGGCCCCGGTCAGGCCGCCGCCGTCGGCGCCTGTCATCGTCCATGCCCCGGAGGTCAGGATCACCAGGGCGGTCATCGTGCACACGACCAGGGTGTCGATGAAGGTTCCGAGCATGGCGATGACGCCCTGGCGGACCGGGCTGTTGGTCTGCGCCGCCGCGTGGGCGATGGCGGCCGAGCCCAACCCCGACTCGTTGGAGAATACGCCCCGGGCGACACCAAAGCGGATGGCGGCGGCGACCGCGGCTCCCGCGAAGCCACCCGTCGCGGCGGCCGGCGTGAACGCGTGCGTGAAGATCAGTCCGAATGCCGCCGGCACGTCGACGATGTTGATGAGGATGATGACGAGGGCGGCGCCGACGTAGAGAACGACCATCGCGGGGACCAGCCTGCCCGCCACGGCGCCGATCCGCCGGATGCCGCCGATCACGACGCTGGCGACCAGGACGGCCACCACGATCCCGGTGGCCCATGTCGGCACCGAGAAGCTGTTGTGGAGCGCCGCCGCCATGGAGTGGACCTGCACCGCGTTGCCGATGCCGAACGCCGCCACCGCGCCGAACACGGCGAACGCGAGACCCAGCCACTTGCCGAGTTCGGGGGCGAACTCGCCGACGCCGTTGCGCAGGTAATACATCGGCCCGCCGACGTGCTTGCCGTTCTTGTCCACCTCCCGGTATTCGACGGCGCACACCGCTTCCGCGTATTTCGTGGCCATGCCGAACAGCGCGATCAGCCACATGTAGAAGATCGCGCCCGGACCGCCCAACGCGATGGCGGTGGCGACCCCGGCGATGTTCCCCGTCCCCACCGTTGCCGAGAGCGCGGTCATCAAGGCGTTGAACGGCTTGACCTCACCCGCACCCTCCGGTTGCGTTCGGTCGAACAACAGCCGGAACCCGTAGCCGATCTTGCGCCACGGCATGAACGCCAGGCCAAGGGTCAGGAGCACGCCTGTGACGCCGAGCATGCCAAGCATCGGCGGACCCCAGGCGAAGGCGTTCACAGAGTCGATGATGTTGTTTAGGCGATCCATGGGTTGCTCCTCCCCGCAGGCTCCGCGGATGCTGCCACACAACGACGGCGCACGGTGCGAGTTTTCCAAGACAGTGGAATGACAGATTCAAGATCAGACTTTGAAATTGTCATCCGTTGCGTAGTGCCCTGTTCGAGAGCTGGGTGGTATCGGAAGTGGTCAAGCATCGTGCGCACCGCGGCGAGGCGCGTATCCTGTCGCATTACCGCGAACGTGGCGGCGTGGAGTTGGATCTGGTGATCGAGGATCCTCGGCGTCTACCCTTGGCAGAAGCCAAGTCGGCGGTAACGCCGTCGGTGAGCCTGTTCGACACGGCTCGTCGCGCCGTGGACGTCTCGCCGACGTGCCCCATAGCGTGGAACCCTCGACCTACCGATACGGGCACTGACCGGTGCGGATGTGTTCCTCGAAGTCGTCCCGGAAGTACTTGAGCGCGCTGGCCAATGGCTCCATGGCACCCGGCGCATGGAGACAGAAGGTGTTGGTCGTACCGCCGATGAACATGGCGTTGCGGTCCAGGAGTTCGAGATCGCCTTCCTTGCCGCGTCCCTCCTCGATGTCGGTGAGGAGTTCCTCCACCCAGGGCAGGCCCTCCCGGCACGGCGTGCAGAAACCGCATGACTCTTGGGCGAAGAAATGCTCGAGGTTGCGGCACATGTCCACCGGGCAGATCGTGTCGTCCATCAGGATCATGGTGCCGGTGCCCATGCGGCTTCCGGCAGCCTGGATGGTGCCGTAGTCCATGGCGAGATCGAGGTGTTGTTCCACGAGGAAGTCCGTGGACGCACCCCCGGGCAGCAGGCCGCGCAGCTTGTAGCCGTCCTTCATGCCGCCAGCGTGCTCCTCGATGATCTCGCGGATGGTCGTTCCGATCGGCAGTTCCCAGAGCCCCGGCTTGTTCACCCGGCCCGAGACGCCATAGATCTTCGTCCCCGCGTCGTCGCCGATGCCGAGATCCTGGTACCACTCCGCGCCGTTGCGGACGATGGCCGGTACGTTGCACAGCGTCTCGACGTTGTTGACGATGGTCGGCCGGCCCCACGCGCCGCTTGCCGGTGGGAACGGCGGCTTCTGCCTCGGTTGGGCACGCTTGCCTTCGAGCGCGTTCAGGAGCGCCGTTTCCTCCCCGCAGATGTAGCGTCCGGCGGAGCGGTGAATGCGGAGCTCGAGGTTGATGTCGGTACCGAAGATGCGCTTGCCCAGGTAGCCCTTGGCGTAGGCGTCGTCGATCGCCTTGTGCAGTTCGCGGTAGGGCTGGTGGTACTCGCCCCGCAGGAACACGTAGGCGACCTCCGCATGGATGGCGTGGGCGGCGATGATCATCCCCTCCACCAGGAGGTGGGGGTTGTACTCCAGGAGATAACGGTCCTTGAAGGTGCCGGGTTCCATCTCGTCGGCGTTGCACACGAGATACTTGGGTCCAGGGGTCTTCGCGGGTCCCCGTGTGAACCCCCATTTCATCCCGGTGCCGAAGCCCGCCCCGCCCCGACCGCGGAGATTGGCCTCCGAGACAAGGTCGATGATGTCGTCGGGCGCCGTCGCCAACGCTTGACGCGCGGCGGCATAGCCGTCGTGCGACTCGTACGATTCAAGATCCACGAGGCCGCCGACGGTGTCGACGACTCCCGTGAGTGGGCGAGCACTAGCCACCAGCTGTGCCTCCAAGTATCTGAACCTGCGAATCGTCGTAGTTGGGCCGTTTGCCAGGGTCCTTGTAGCAGTGTCCCACTAGACTTGAACGATGCTGAGGTTTACACGCACGTTGCTTGTTTTGCCTTACCCTTGGCGTCGTTCGTGTCGCTTGGTATACCCCGAGGTGAGTTCGTTCAGTGCAAATACACATGGTCACCCCTCCACCAGTAGTCTAGCCGGAAAGCACCGGTGCCTCCGATTCCTCGGTAAGATGAGTTGACGCGTCCGAAACAATCAATGTACTGCGCCAAGCGGCTCGAAGTATTCCTCTCGTCGGGAGACTGCTTGAGCAGCGAGAAGTAGAACATGGCAAAGAAAACTGCCGACTCCGTGAACGATACTGTTGCCAATGGGCGGACAACCGCAGCGGCGCCTAGATTGTTCAGAGTCTTGGCAAACGTGCCCCCAACTCTTCCGCAGGCTGACAACGAAATCAGCTTCTGTCTCAGCGGCTTGGGATCATCGAACGCCCACAAGTCAGACTTCGAGAAGTCAACCTCGGATTTGCCTATATACAAATTGTCACCATCTCCATGGGAAGAAATGTGTACCCATCTCTCTTTGCACTGGAGAGCGTCAACGAATGCAAGCCACTCGTTGTCTGCGTCCTTTGAAGTTACGTCCTTGATCTTAGGCAGCATTCCAGCCATCTTGAGTAGTTCACCCAGTATCGGTGCGTCCTGACCCTTACCTTTCCTAGTACCAGATGGGATTGCCTCGATGATCCTTACTCTCGGTTTAATCATTTGAACCTCGCAAATACGTATCCAGGGGCGAAGAATCGAGATAGAGCGTATCCGGGCAGATGTCCTGCTCGTGGGGCCACACGACCGTCCCGTCGAGCACGCGTGCTTGTTTGAAGTAGCTAATTTCGCGCAACTCCCGGAAGACGCCGAACTCGAGAAGGTGGGAGCAGTCGTAGATGCGGCGGTCCCCGTCGTCGAACACGAGCTCCAGCTTGTAATCGGGCATAGGTCTGACTGTCGACACCCGCGGATTCATTGCTACCTCAGGGGCTCGATCTTGAATGGGTTCTCGCCCGCCACGGCCAGTTCCCAATCCGCCCGAAGTTCGTCCTTGTGAAGTTCTATCCAGGCAAGTAGCAGCCTCATCTTTGACCGGGGCAGGCCGCCCTCGAGCAAATCGCCCTCGGGAATCGACACTATAGCTTCGTGATCTTGGTATTTAGCGTGCAAATGCGGCAACCGATGTTGCTTGTTGTCCATGAAGTAGATGTAGACGATGATCCCGTAGAACATTGATACGGCAGGCATCTTGTCGACTCACACAAACCGCTCAAGGATGTGAGGCAGACGTTCCACCGTCACATCGCCGATCAGTTCCTCGTCGATCATCATCGTCGGCGCCCGGTCGCAGGCGCCCAGGCAGACGATGGGCAGCAGCGTGAAACGGCCGTCCTCGGTGGTCTCGCCCAAGCCGATGCCAAGGTGTTCCTCGACGGCTTTCCTCAATCCGTCCGCACCCATCACGTAGCAGGACACGCTGTCGCAGACCATTACCACGTGGCGGCCCACGGGCTTGCGGTAGATCAGGTTGTAGAACGTGGCGATGCTGTCGAGGTTCTCCACGGACATGCCGAGCAGCCGCGCGATGGCGTGGAGGCTGTCGTCGGAGACCCAGCCGCGGTGACGCTGGACGATCATCATGGCGTCGATGGCGGCGGACTTGCGATCCGGCAGGTGGGCGCACTCCTCCTCGATCTCACGGATCTCGTCCTCCGAGAGCGCTTGGATCAATGCGGGTTCAGCCATGCGAAACGCCCTAGCGATCCACGTCCGCCATGACGAAGTCGATGCTGGCGATGATGGCGATCAGGTCGGCGACCATGAAGCCGCGGCTGATCAGCGGGATCTGCTGCAGGGCGGGGAACGATGGCGTGCGGACCCGGGTCCGGTAGGCCATGGTGCCGCCATCTGAGACGGAATAGTACGAGTTCCAACCCTTGGTCGCCTCGATGGTCGTGGACGACTCCCCGGGCCGGATCACCGGTCCCCAGCTGACGTTCAGGAAGTGGTGGATGAGCGTCTCGATGTCCTGCATCGTGCGCTCCTTGCGCGGCGGCGTGGTCAGCCGGTGGTCCGACTTGACCGGCCCGGCCGGCATGTTCTCGGCGCATTGGCGGATGATCCTTAGACTCTGGCGGATCTCCTCGACCCTTACCTCGGCGCGGGCGTAGCAGTCGCCGGCATCGGCGGTGGGGATGTCGAACTCGAACTGGTCGTACATGCTGTAAGGCCGGTTCTTGCGCAGATCCCAGTCGTGGCCGGTGGCGCGCAACGACGGGCCGGTGATGCCCCAGTCGAGACCTTCGGCCGTGGTGTAGGCACCGATGCCCTTGGTGCGGCGCTGCAGGATCTTGTTGCGCATCGCCATCTTCTCGTAGTGGTCGAGGCGCGCGGGCATGTAGTCGCAGAAGTCCAGCACCATCTTGTCCCAGCCGTCCGGCAGGTCCTGGGTGACGCCGCCGATGCGGTACCAGCTCGGGTGCATGCGCCCGCCGGTTATGGCCTCGACGATGGAAAACAGCCGTTCGCGGTCGGCGAACATGTAAAGCACGGGCGACATCTGGCCGACGTCCTGGGCGAAAGTGCCGTAGAAGACCAGGTGGCTGGAGATGCGGAAGAACTCGGCGAGCATGACCCGGATCACCTGGGCGCGCTCGGGCACCTCGATGCCGGCCATCTTCTCCACGTTCATGACGTAGGGCAGGTTGTTCATCACCCCGCCGAGGTAGTCGACCCGGTCGGTGTACGGGATGTAGGTGTGCCAGGACTGGCGCTCCGCCATCTTCTCTTGGGCGCGGTGGTGGTAGCCGATGTCCGGTACCGCCTGGACGATCACCTCGCCGTCGAGTTGCAGGGCGATGCGGAACACCCCGTGCACGCTCGGATGGTTGGGACCAAGGTTCAGGAACATGAAGTCCGTGTGCTTCGCGGAGAGGCTCATGCCCCACTCCTCCGGCACGAAGCGCAGCGCGTCCTGCTGTGCCTTCTGGAACTCCGGCGTCATCTTGAACGGGTCCATCTCGGTGGCGCGGGCCGGGTGTTCCTTGCGTAGTGGATGCCCTTCCCAGAGGGGCGGCGTCAGGATCCGGCGCAGGTTGGGATGGCCGTCGAACTCGACGCCGAACATGTCGAAGGCTTCGCGCTCGTACCAGTTCGCCACCGGGTATATGGACTCGATGGAGTCGACGCTCTCGCCGTCGGCCAGCGCCACCTTGATGCGCACGTCGTCGTCCGACGACAGCGACATGAGGTGGTAGAACACCGTGAAGTCGGACGCCGGCTGACCGTCGCGGTTCTGCCGCGCGCGTTCGTCGATGGCGGACAGGTCGAACATCAACTCGAAACGCGCGGGCGCGTCGTTCTTGAGGTAGCGCATGACCTGGCGAATGTGGTTTCGCGGCACCCAGACCGTGCGGATGCCGTCGACGCATTCCTGGGCAACGCACTCCGGTCCGAAGTGCGTCGCCAGATCCTCGGCGATGTGCTTGTCGTGGTGTGGAGCGGACTCGCCGCCAGCGCGGGTTTCCTCGGCGACTGCGGGCATGGACTAGGAGCGCTTTTTGCCCAGCAGGGAGTCGGAAAGCGGCGCGTCGCCGACCGTGGTGGGTTCGGCCAGCCCGGTTGCCCGCATCCGATCGGGGGTGCGCATGTCGCGCTGGCTGACGCTGTACTTGGATACCGAGCCGTCGTCGCCAATCACCCAGGACAAGGGGCGCGGCGTGTTCTTGACGGCTTCCTGGAGCAGGGTGAGGCCCTGCATGAAGGCCTCCGGACGGGGCGGACAGCCGGGTACGTAGACATCCACGGGGAGGAACTTGTCGGCACCCTGGACCACGCTGTAGACGTCGAACATGCCGCCGGAGTTGGCGCAGGCACCCATCGAGATCACCCAGCGCGGTTCCAGCAGTTGCTCGTAGAGGTGCTGCAGCACCGGTGCCATTTTTCGGAACACGGTTCCCGAGACCACGATCAGGTCGGCCTGCCGGGGCGTCGCCCGGATCACTTCGGCACCGAACCGGGAGAGGTCGTGTCGCGACGTCAACGCCGTGGCCATCTCCACGTAGCAGCAGGAAAGGCCGAAGTTGAACGGCCAGATGGAGTTCGCCCGCCCCCAGGCCACCAGGTCTTCCAGCTTGGCGGTGAGGAAACTCTTGCCGGCCTCCTCGTTGTAGACGTCGTCGACCTCGCGCATGGGAGCGCCGGGCTCCGTCTTGATCAGCCGCCACTGCACGTCAGCCGCCCTCCGCCGATGTCTGGGCAGCCTGCGCATAGCGGCCCGGACCGCGGATCCGTCGCTTCAAACCCCAGTCGAGGGCTCCGGTACGCCACTCGTAGAAGAGCACCGCCAGCAGCAGGGCGATGAAGATGCTGGCGCCGGTGTAGCCGCGCCAGCCGAGGTCGTGGAACGCCACCGCCCAGGCGATCACGAAGATCGTCTCTAAGTCGAAAATCACGAAGAACACGGCGATCAGGTAGAACTCGATGGACAGCCGCATATCCTCGGCGTCGCCCACGGGCACGATGCCGGATTCGAACGGAATGGTACGGGCGCCGCCGTGGCGGGCCTTGGCGCCGATGTACCAGGCCGCGACCAGGACCATGCCGAGCACGCCGACCACGGCGAGGACGAACAGCACAAGCGGTAGGATGTGGCCCTCCTCGAATTCGGCTCTTGGAAGCGGCCCTGCCGTGGCTCCGGCGGGGCGACGCGAAAAACCGGCGACACAATACATACCGTGGACGCGACGGGCAAGAACCGGCGGCATAATGGCGGCCTCTAACGACCGCCCCGGAGGACGCCATGGCCGAGCCGAAGGAACCGCTGCCTGGCGGCAGGCAACGGCGCCAAACGCTCCAGCGTGCCGGTAGGTAGACGTGTCCAGCCACACCATCGAACTCACCGACACGCTGCACGCCTACCTGCTGCGGCACGGCACCCGCGAGTCCGCCGCCGCGCGCGAACTGCGCTCGCACACCTTGGCGGCAACACCTTGGCACCGTATGCAGATTTCGCCGGAGCAGGGCGCGTTCATGCAGGTCCTGGTTCGGCTTATCGGTGCCAAGCGCACGATCGAGGTCGGCACGTTCACCGGCTACAGCGCGTTAGTCGTCGCCGAGGCGCTTCCCGACGATGGCGTCGTCATCGCGTGCGACACCTCGGAGGAGTGGACATCCATGGGACGCCCGTTCTGGGAGAGAGCGGGCGTTGCCGCGAAGATCGACCTGCGCGTGCGACCCGCGGTGGAGACCTTGGACGAACTCCTCTCGGCCGGCGAGGCGGGCGGCTTCGACTTCGCGTTCATCGACGCCGACAAGGCCAACTACGACGCCTACTACGAACGCTGTCTCGAACTGCTGCGCACGGGTGGCGTCGTCGGCATCGACAACGTGCTCTGGGGCGGTCGCGTCGCGGACGACTCGGCCAGCGACGAGGACACCCGGGCGATCCGGGCACTGAACGCCAAGGTCGCAGTGGACGACCGGGTCGACGTGTCCATGCTCCCCGTGGGCGACGGCCTGACGTTGGCCGTCAAGCGCTGAGACCTGCGAGATGGCGCTTCAGAACGTTGAACTCGACCCCGACGGCGATGCCGAGGGCACGGTGATCTGGCTGCACGGCCTCGGTGCCGACGGTCACGATTTCGAACCGATCGTCCCCATGCTGGGCCTCGCGACACCGGTGCGGTTCGTCTTCCCCCACGCGCCCGTGCGTCCGGTGACCATCAACGCCGGCATGGAGATGCGCGCCTGGTACGACATCGACCCGCGCAGTCCGCTGAGCGGAGCCGACGACATCCGGTTGTCCGGCGACCAGGTCGAAGAGTTGGTCGCCCGCGAGGAGGACCGCGGAGTGCCGCGCTCACGCATCGTCCTCGCCGGATTTTCACAAGGCGGTGTGGTCGCGCTGCATCTGGGCTTAAGGTCCGAAGATCGCTTCGCCGGGGTGATGGCACTGTCCACCTATGTTCACAACCACGAAGGTCTCGCCGACGAGGTCAGTTTCTCGAGCATCGACGTTCCGTTGTTCATGGCCCATGGTCAGATGGACCCGATGATTCCCATCACCCGGGCGATCACCTCTCGCGAAGCGCTCATCGCACTTGGCTACGATGTCGAGTGGCACGAGTACGGCATGGGCCACGAGGTCTGCCCCCAGGAAATCGCGGACATCGGCCGTTGGCTCGAAACGCGGCTCGGCTGACGGGGTAACGGCGGCTATAATCCGCCGGTTGTTCGACATCCCTGCGCCATCCCTGGGCAATGACACACCGCGTCTTCATCGACGGCCAAGCCGGCACAACGGGACTCGAACTCGCCTCTCGCCTGGAACGCCATGACCGGATCGAAGCGCTCTCTATCGAGGAGCAGGAGCGCAAGGATCCCGGTCGGCGCCGCGAACGGTTCGCTGAAGCCGACGTCGTCGTGCTGTGCCTGCCCGATGACGCTGCCAAGGAAGCCGTGGAACTCCTCCCGGGGGCACGCTTCCTCGATGCCAGCACGGCGCACCGGGTGGCCCGCGACTGGGTGTACGGCCTGCCGGAGCTTGCGGCCGGACAACGGCAAGCCATTCGTGAGGCGGATCGTGTCGCGAATCCCGGTTGCTACCCCACCGGGGTGATTCTCAGTGTCCGGCCGTTGGTCGACGCCGGCCTGGTCGACCCGGGAACGGCGCTGCACGTACACGCGGTTTCCGGCTACTCCGGGGGCGGCAAGTCGCTGATCGCGAAGTACGCCGGCAACGACTCGCCCGCGTGGCGGCACCGGTCCTATTCCCTCGACCTGAACCACAAGCACCTGCCGGAGATGCGCGCCTACGCGGGGACCGTCAGGCCGCCGCTGTTCGTGCCGTCGGTGGGCGACTACCACAGCGGCATGCTCGTCCACGTGGGCCTCACCGGGCGCGAACTGGAAGGCGGCGCGACTCCCGTCGATGTGCATCGCGTGCTCGCCGACCGGTACACCGGCGAGCCGTTCGTCCATGTCCACAACTACCATCCCGATGCCGTCCTCGAAGACGGTTTCCTGTCGCCGACGGCACGCAACGGCACGAACCACCTGGACCTCATGGTGTTCGGCAACGACGAGCAGGTCCTGATCGCAAGCCGTTTCGACAACCTTGGCAAGGGTGCGGCCGGTGCGGCCGTACAGAACCTCAACCTGATGCTGGGCCTGCCGGAAACGCGGGGACTGGTCGCCGAGGTGACGGCATGACCGGGCGGCGGGAACTGGAGGAGCGGTTCGATGCGCTCAAGGGAGCGAATCTCAGCCTCGACCTGACCCGCGGCAAGCCGGCGACCGAACAGCTGGACCTGGCCGACGCACTCGACGGCTACCTGGGCGGCGACTTCCGGGCCGAGGACGGCACCGACGCGCGAAACTACGGCGGACTGCGCGGACTCGCCGAGGCCCGCGAACTCGGTGCCCGCCTGTTGGACGTCTCGGCCGAGGAGGTGATCGCGGGTGGCAACGCCAGCCTCACGCTGATGTTCTTCGTCCTCGATGCGGCCATGAACACGGGCCTCACCGGATCGCGGTGGCGCGACGCGGAACCGGTCAAAGCGCTCTGTCCAGTGCCCGGCTACGACCGGCACTTCGTGCTTGCCCAGGCGCTGGGCATGGAGTTGGTGACCGTGCCCATGACCGACACCGGACCGGACATGGACGTGGTGGAGGAGCAAGTCGCCACGGACAGTGCCGTGCGTTCCATCTGGTGTGTGCCGAAGTACTCCAACCCCACCGGCTGCATTTACTCCGAGGACACCGTGAAGCGCCTCGCCGAGCTGCCGACCAGGCACGTTCCGCCGCAGCCGGGCGGGCAGCCGTTTCTGGTTCTCTGGGACAACGCCTACACCGTTCACGACTTCGAGTTCCCGCCGCCGCGCTTGACGTCCATCCTGCCGCTGGCCAAGGCGGCCGGCACGGAGGACTCGATTGCGATGTTCGCCTCCACCTCGAAGATCACCTTCGCGGGCGGCGGCGTGAGTTTCGTCGGTGGTGGTGCGGGGTTCCTGGAGGCTGTGGAGGAGCGGTTGTCGATCCTCATGGTGGGGCCGGACAAGGTCAACCAGTTGCGCCATGCGCGATACCTCGCCGGCGACAAGCTCGAGCAGCACATGCGTGCCCACGCCGAGATCGTGAAGCCCAAGTTCGATGCCGTTGAACGCGGTCTCGCCCGAGGTTTGGGCGGCTCCGGCCTGGCGCGTTGGACGCGGCCGCGCGGAGGCTATTTCGTGTCGCTGGACACGCCCACGGGACTCGCGACGACGGTGGTAGCCCTGGCGCGCGAACTGGGTGTGGCGCTGACGCCGGCCGGCGCGACTTTCCCGTACGGCGATGATCCCGAGGACCGCAACATCCGCATCGCGCCGACGCTGGCGACCCTGGACGAGGTCGAGGCGGGCATCGACGTGCTCACGCTGTGTATCAAGCTGGCCGCGGCCAGAAAGGCGGATCACGGGTGAGCGCGTCTACGCCCAAGGGCGACATCGAGCGTCCGGACAGTGACGACGACGCGGTCGAATTCGGCGAACTCGCCCTGCCTGCGGCCATCACCCAGGCGATTGACGACCTCGGCTTCGAGAGCTGCACGCCGATCCAGGGCGAGGTGTTGCCGTACAGCCTGTCCGACTACGACGTCACCGGACAGGCGCAGACCGGTACCGGCAAGACCGCAGCATTCCTGATCACCATCCTGGCGCGGCAGATCGAGTTTCCGCTTGCGCGGCCGATGCCCCCCGGTACCGCGCGCGCGCTGGTGCTGGCGCCGACTCGCGAACTTGCGCTGCAGATCGAGGCGGACGCTCGGGATCTCGCCAAGTACGCGGACGCGCGCATCGTCTGCTTGGTCGGCGGCATCGACTACCAGAAACAGCGCAACCTGCTTCGGGACGGGCCCATCGACATCCTGGTGGCCACGCCGGGCAGGCTGCTGGACTTCTGCGGCCAGCGCGTCGCCAACTTGAGCCGCGTGGACGTGCTGGTGATCGACGAGGCGGACCGCATGCTCGACATGGGGTTCATCCCGGACGTGCGCCGGATCGTCTACCAGACGCCGAGGAAGCGAAACCGGCAGACGCTGTTCTTCAGCGCGACCTTCAACGACGACGTGATGAACCTGGCGGCGCAATGGACGCTGGATCCCGTGCATGTGGCGATCAGCCCCGAATCGCTGGCCGTGGATACCGTGGATCAGCGCTTCTGGTCGGTTGGGCGCGACCGCAAGCGGGCGACGCTGCTGGAGTTCGTGCAGCGTCACAAGCCGGACCACACTCTTGTGTTCGTCAACCGGCGCGACAGCGCGCGGCGGCTGCTCAGCTATCTGCAGAACCGCGGTGTCAGGTGCGAGAGCCTCGCGGGCGACATCCCGCAGCGCAAGCGCTTGGCGACCATGCGGCGCTTCAAGGAGGGAGAGACCAATCTTGTCGTGGCCACGGACGTCGCCGGACGCGGCATCCACGTGGAAGGCATCAGCCACGTGATCAACTACGACCTGCCGGAGGATCCCGAGGACTACGTGCACCGAATCGGCCGCACCGGCCGCGCCGGAGCCAGCGGAGTGTCCATCAGTTTCGTTTCCGAGGACGACGCCTTCGACTTGCCCCCGATCGAGGAACTGCTCGGGCATCCGATCACCTGCACGCTGCCCGAGGTGTGAGGGTATGAGCGACCGCGCTTTCCGATCGTCGAACCCGCTGGTCTTGGCCGCAGCCTTGGTCGTGATCGCCGCCGGGATCAAGGCGGCAGAGCCGATCATGGTGCCTTTCCTGCTCGCCGCGTTCGTCGCCACGGTCGCCGCGACGCCCGTTTTCTGGCTGCACAAGCACCGCTTCCCGGTGGGGCTGGCGATCACCGCGGTGGTCCTGGCGCTGATCGCCGTACTCGTCGGTTTCGGCGCGATCGTAGCCGAGTCGGCGCAGGCCTTCGGGGAGCGGCTGCCGTTCTACCAGGAACGCGCCGGCGACGTGCTCGATCCGCTCGTTGCCCTGTTGGCGCGGCTAGGCATCGAACTGTCGACGGATGTGCTCGACCCGGGCCGGGCGCTCGGCTTTGCGGGCGAGGCGCTCGGCAGCCTGGGCAGCGTGCTGACCAACAGCTTCTTCATCCTGCTCGCGGTCATCTTCATTCTGACCGAAGCCTGGAGCTTTCCCCGCAAACTGGGTGCGGTCCTAGCCCATCCCGAGCGGGACCTGCCCCACTTCAAACGGTTCGCCGAGAAGCTGAACCGCTACTTCGCGATCAAGACCACGGTTAGCGTCGCCACGGGCATCTTCGTGGGCGTGGCGTTGTGGCTGCTTGGCGTCGACTTCCCCGTGCTGTGGGGACTGGTGGCGTTCATGCTGAACTACGTGCCCAACATCGGCAGCGTAATCGCCGCGGTGCCGCCGGTGCTGCTCGCCGTGATCCAGCTCGGCGTGTTCGGCGCCCTGGCCACCGCCGGTGTCTTCGTCGTCGTCAACGTCGTGATGGGCAGCGTCGTCGAACCCAAGTTCATGGGCCGGGAACTGGGGCTCTCCACGCTGGTGGTGTTCCTCTCCTTGGTGTTTTGGGGGTGGATGCTGGGTCCGGTGGGCATGCTGCTGTCCGTGCCGCTGACCATGACCGTGAAGATCGCCCTGGAGGCCAATCCGTCCACCAACTGGATCGCCCACCTGCTCGACCCCGCCGAACCTCGCCGGGAGTCGAAATCGGAGGACGAGTCCGCTGCCGACGATTGACCGCGTGGGCTACGAACGCAGCAACATCGGTCGCATGACCGGCTACGTCTACGGCGAACAGCCGGACGACCCGGCCGTGGTCAAACTGAACACCAACGAGAACCCCTATCCGCCATCTGCCGCGGTGGAACGGGCGATGCGCGGCTTCGATGCCGACACGTTGCGCCGGTATCCCCCGGCAACCGCCGAACCCTTGCGTCGTTTGGTGGCCGAGCGGCTGGGCGTCCTGCCCGAGCAGGTGGTCGTTACCAACGGCGGCGACGAGGCGCTTCGGCTTGCGATCACGACGTTCGTCGACCCGGGTGCGACCTTCGGCACCACGGACCCCGGCTACTCGCTGTGTCCCGTGCTGGCCGGCGTTCAGGGCTGCGCGGTCGAGGCGATTTCCATGACCACGGATTGGTCGGTGCCGGGAGACTTCGCCCGTCGGTTGAACGCACGCGGCACCAGGCTCGCGTGCATTGTCAATCCCCACGCGCCCTCGGGCGCGCTGGTCGAGGCCGGCACCGTCGCCGCCATCGCCGCGGAACTCGACGGCGTACTGCTGGTGGACGAGGCGTACGTTGACTTCGTGGATCCGGCGTTGGGCCACGATTTGACGCCGCTGGTCGCGGAGCGCGACAACGTGCTGCTGCTCAGGACGCTGTCCAAGGGCTATTCCTTGGCCGGACTGCGCATCGGCTTCCTGGTCGGCGATGCCGGACTCATCGACCCGGTCGTCACCAAAACCCGGGACAGCTACAACGTCGACGCCATCGCCCAAGAGCTCGGAACGGCTGCCTACGCCGACCAGAAGCACGCCCGGAAAACATGGCGGGCGGTCCTACGTGAGCGTCATCGACTCGTCGACGAGCTACGCGCCCGCCGGTTTCGCGTGGCCGAGTCACAGGCGAACTTCGTGCTTGCCGAGGCCTCCGGCGATCGCTCGGCGAAGACGGTTTTCGAGGGTCTTCGGCAACGTGGCATCCTCGTTCGGCATTTCGACACGCCTCGCCTGGCGCAAAGCCTGCGCATCACCGTCGGCACACCTGCGGAGAACGATGCGCTCATCGAGGCGCTCGACGACATCCTCTGACGGACTGCTACGCCGCCAAGACGCCTCACCGGCTCCGCGTCCGGCCCCGGCCCCACCGCCCTGCTACGATTCGCGATGGTTTTTTTGGCTAAGAGCACCATGAGCCAACGACTTCCCGCACTCAGCCTGGCCGCGGTTCCGGGCCGCCGCCGGGCGACCTTGGATCTCGCCCGCGAGATCGAGAGTCGCGGCTTCCCGGCGATCTACTGTCCGAGCATGAACGACGGGGTGTCGCTTTGCGGCGCCCTGGCCCAGGTGACGGAACGCGTGCGTTTCGGGACGAGCATCCAGCCCATCTATACCCGCCACGTCCAGGACTTCGCCCAGGCGGCGAGTTTCATCCACGAGACCTCCGGCGGACGCTTCGACTTCGGGATCGGGGTAAGCCACGCCCCGGCCATGGACCGCTTGGGCGTCAGCACGGGCAAGCCGCTCGGCGATATCCGCCGGTTCGTTGACGAACTGCGTGCCGTACCGCGTGCGGGGGAACTGCCGCGCATCGTTCTCGCGGCGTTGCGTCAGAGGATGATCGGCCTCGCCGAGGAAATCGCCGGCGGCCTGGTGTTCGCCAACGGTGCGCGCACCCACATGACCACGTCCCTTGGCGCGCTACGTGCCGAGAGCCGTGCCGATCCGGGCTTCTTCATCGGCAACATGATTCCCACCGTGGTCTCGGACGACATCGAGGCCGCCAAGGCACGCAACCGGCGGACGCTGGCCAGCTACGCCGCGCTACCCAACTACCGGGCCTACTGGAAGGAAGCGGGATACGAGGAGGAGATGAACGCCGTCGAGCAGGCCCTGGCCGCGGGTGAGTTCGACCGCGTCGGACAGTGCCTCTCAGACCGATGGCTGGCGGACACCACCCTGTTCGGCCCGCCGGCGCAGGTGCGGGAGGGCATCGAAGCCTGGTTCGACGCGGGCATCAAGGTGCCCATCATCGTGCCGTCGTCAACGAACGGCGGGCAGTTCCGGGCGTTTGAAGAGTTCTTTGGAATCTGGGCGTAAGAGGGTGAGCTCATCGCAAAAACGAATCTGGCTGATCCGCCACGGCAAATCGGCTCGGCCTTTCGGCGTGCTCGACCACGACCGCCCGTTGGCGCCCCGCGCCGCCGAGGATGCCGGGCGGATTCGCGACTGGCTCGGTGACAGACCCGGCGTGTTCGTGCCCAGCACTGCCTGCCGCGCGGTGGACACGGCGCGGTTGATCGCGGGCGTCACCCCGGTCCGCCCCCGTGCAGAGCTCTACGTGGCGTCGCCATCGGAGTTCCTGGACGTGATCGAAGAGGAACTCATCGACGGGGACCGGGTGGCGCTCATCGGACACAATCCGGCGATCACGACGCTGGTCAACCACCTGGCGGGGCGTACGCTCACCGACAACGTGCCGACACTCGGCGTTGCGGAGTTCGTTCGCGAGGAGAGGAACTGGACGCTGGCGGACTACGTCACGCCCAAGGCCATCCGCTAGGGAAGCTCCCAGCCCGTGGGGCGACCGCGCGCCCTGACGGGCGCGTTGTGGTCGCCCGTCTTGACCAGCCGACACCGGCACGGGCGACCACAAGGGTCGCCCTACGCGTCGTTGTGAGTCGGGCCGAATCTCGGTAAGTTGACGGTCCGTTTGAGCGGGAGACCCTCATGTCGTTTCTCATATTCGTGGCCGTCGTGGCAACGGCGTACTTCGCTTGGCGCATCGTCGACCAACTTCCCGATATCGTTTATCGGCTGAGCGAGATTCAGCGAGATCTGGCCGAGATTCGTCGTCGCGGCGAGGACGCCGGGCCAGCGCCGGATGCCCCGCCGGCGCCGGAACCCGAGGACGAGGACTCGACGTGAACACCGAAGGTCGTTGGCTCGCCACCGCCGACCGGAGCGAGCAGGCCGTGGCCAGCTTGGGCGATTGAAGCCGTCGGACGAGCCTAGCAGCCTGTCGGACTTCGGCGCATCCGGCGAAGTCCGACAGGGTGATAGGTCGGTGGGGTTGGGGCCGGACGCCGAGCCCGCGGGGCGTCTTGGCGGCGCCGGCGCGCGCGACGATCCCATCGCGCGCGACGATCCCATCGCGCAGTTGCGTGCGGATCGCGCCGAGGCGTCGGCGCGCGGGGATCCAATGGCCAGCCTGTGCATGCTGGCCAGTGTCGGTGGAGGCGAACCCAGGGTCCGAACCCTGGTGCTGCGCGACCTGAACGGCACCGTCGCCCCGGAATCCGTCCCCGAAGGATTCGCGGCCACCGGGTTCGGCTTGTTCCTCAACCGCACGAGTCCCAAGTTCCACGAGTTCGGCGAGTCCGGCTCCGTCGCGCTACTCGTCTACCTGCCGAGCCTGGCCGTCCAGTACCGCCTTCGGTGTTGTCTCCGGCCGCTGTCCGCACAGATCGTGCGCGAAAGCTGGCAGCTACGACCCTCCGTTCCGAAACGCATGGACTGGCTCTACGAACGGTTTCCCCAGAGCGGCGTCATCGGATCCCGGGAGGAGCTTGTGGGACTCCTGCAGTGTTCGGACCCCACGGACGCGCCGGCCACCGCCGTGGGTTTCGTGTTGAACACCGACTCGGTGGAACGCCTGGATCTGGCACAGGAGGACGGCATCCACGACCGGCGCCGCTACACCGTCGACGGTGACGGCTGGATCGAGGAGATCCTGGTTCCCTAGCCCGCATATTCCACCAAGTCGCTTGCGGCCATGACGTAACTGGCTGGCTCTTCAAGTATTTTCGGACAGTCTGGAGAGGAATGAAGGTGAACTACCTGCGCTGGCCACGCCCTCGCGGGTCTCCCAGCCCTGTGCGCGCACGTGCTCCCTCGTCCGTAGGCCCCGCTATGCTCTCGGTCGCGAGCACGCGCACAGGGCCGGGATCCTCCGCGATCATCGTGGCCCTTGGTGAAATATGCGGGCTAGCAGAAGGTGACGTCCGCCCTGCAGGGTGGATGTCCCGAAACGGCCCTAGTCGACTGGCACGGTCACGCCGAGTTGCGAAGCAACTCGATCGCACCGCCGTAGACGGACGTGCGCCGCCGCCGCTTTACGGCGACGCGCCGGCAGCCTCCTCCATCTCGTCGTCTGTGGGCACGATTCCGACCAGATTCTTGAAACAGGTCTCCTTGGCCAGCGCCACGAATGCGGCGACGTACGGCGCGTCGCGCTGCTCGGCCCGCACCGCCGCGTAGAGGTTCGGCCAAACGCCCTCTTCGCCGAGGGAACGGGCGACCACGTACTCGCGCTCGATGTATTCGTGCAGCGCCCAGTTGGGCAGACAGCAGACCCCGCGTCCGCTGGCCACCAGCTGCACCATCATGGTGGTTAGTTCGGCCGTGCGGATGCGAGCCGGATTGACGGCGGCCGGATCGAGGAACAAGGTGAATATGTCGAGTCGTGACCGGTCGATGGGATAGGCGATTAGGGTCTCGTCGACGAGATCCTCGGCCTCGATCCACTCCTTTTCCGCAAGCGGGTGGTCCATGGCCATTGCGAGCTGCGCCTCGTAGCCGAACAAGGGCAGGTAGGCGAGGCTGCCCTCGTCGATGGGATCGGACGTGACCACCAGGTCCAGGTCGCCGCGCACCAGGGCGGGCAGCGGCTGGAAGTGGAATCCCCCGGCGATGTCCAGTTCCACCTCGGGCCAATCCTCGCGGTAGGCGTTGATCGCCGGCAGCAGCCATTCGAAGCAGCTGTGGCACTCGATGGACATGTAGAGCCGACCCGACTCGCCGCCGGCCAGCCGGGCGAGATCCAGGGAAGCGGCCTGGACCAGGGGCAGCACCTGGTCGGCGAGCTGCAGCAGACGCTTGCCGGCCGAGGTGAAGCGCATCGGTCGCGTCTTGCGGATGAACAGCGTGCAGCCGAGCCGCTCTTCCAAGTCCTTGAGCTGATGAGACAGGGCCGACTGGGTCAGGTAGACCCGTTCCGCGGCCTCGACCAGAGTTCCGGCGCCGCGCAACGCGGCCACGGTCCTCAAGTGCCTTAACTCGATGTGGTGCATGATCTTCCTCGCGAAGTCGGCACGATACTGACACACGCGCCCTGTTGGGGCGACCCTATCGCGCCCGACAGGGCGCGCGGTCGCCCTCAAGACCCTTGTGAGCGCCCCCACTGCGCCGCCCTGTGCTACCTGAGCACGCGGACCCGACCTTCGGCGGGACCAGGGTCTGCACACCTCTGTACGATATGCCATAGTCGCCCGCGAATGGCCGACATCCTCACACCAGCGGAGCGCAGCGCCCTGATGGCGCGCATCCGCGGTGTCGACACCAAGCCCGAGCTCGCGGTTCGGCGGGTCTTGCATGCGAAGGGTTACCGCTACCGAATCCACGTCCGCGAACTACCGGGCCGACCCGATCTGGTGTTTGCCAAGCGACGCACCGCGGTTTTCGTGCACGGCTGCTTCTGGCACCGCCACGGCTGCAGCCGGACCAGCACGCCGAAGTCCCGCGAGGACTACTGGCGGAGCAAGTTCGACGCCAACGTCGAGCGCGACCGCCGCAACGAGGCTTTGCTCCTTAACGACGGATGGCGCGTATTCGTCGCCTGGGAGTGCGAAATCGAGCGGGACGCGACGCTGATTCCGCGGCTCGTGCAGTTCCTGGGGCCGCCCCGGTTCGAGAGCGCTTGATAGCCGACGGATGTCCATAGCCTTCTGACGTTGCCCGTATAATGCGCCGCTTGCGAAGCATGCGCCTTCGCGCGTTGGGCATGCCATGTTCGTCAACCCGGAAGTACCGCTTGAGTCCCTGCCCACCCTGGATGAACTCGACTGGCAGCCGCTGCATCGAAACTTCGTCCTACGCTTGGAAGTCAGGAAAGTGGCGCAGGTTCTGACCGTTTGCGCCGGCGTTGCCGGAGTACAGTTGCTCGTGGCCGCGGTGGCCGACCTCTCCGGGTTCTCCTGGCTTTTTCCGTGGGTCTGGATTCCCGTCGCAGCGTGGATTGCGATCGCATTGGCTTGGCCGATCCTGGACGTGCCGCGTCGCGGCTATGCCGTGCGCGACAAGGACATCGCCTACAAGTCGGGCGTGTTGTGGCAGACGGAAACGGTCGTCCCCTACAACCGCGTCCAGCACGCGGAAACGGGTAGTGGACCGATCGACCGCTCGCTGTCGTTGGCCAGGCTCACGGTGTTCACCGCCGGTACCGCCGGCGGCGACCTGCGCATCGACGGCCTCGGCGAGGATGTCGCCGAACGGCTGCGGGTGTTCATCATCGACCGGCTTCGAGGTCTTGAAGAGCGCGCAGAGGGGGCGGCTGCGGTCGATGGCGCCGACTCCTGACGCCCCGGCAATGCCCCTGGATCGTCCCCGGAGCTTCGTAGCGGGGCCGGGCTCGTCGCGTTCAGGCCGGCTCGGCGATGAACACGGGAATCGTGCGCGAGGTCTTGTTCTTGTAGTCCTCGTAGGGAGGAAACGCTGCAACGGCGAGCGCCCAGACCCGGGCGCGCTCCTCGGCGTCGTCCACTTCGCGCACCCGCATACGATGAACCTCGGTCATGTCGCGGATCTCCACGTCGGCGTCGGCGCGCAGGTTGTAGACCCACACCGGGTTCTTCGGAGCGCCGCCCTGGGAGGCCACCAGCACGTAGCTGTCCCCGTCCTTGACGCGCATCAGCGCGGTCTTGCGGATGGCGCCGGTGCGGTTGCCGTTGTGGGTAACGACGATCACCGGGCGACCACCGAGTTCGGTGCCTTGGGTGCCGCCGCTCGACTCGTAGAGTTCGATCTGCTCGCGGACCCATTTGACGGGCGTCGGGACGTAGTCGGCCATTGGCTGCTCTCCTTCTTGCAGGTGTTGGTGCAGGTGTTGGTGCAGGTGTTCGTCAAAACGGTCAAGTGTAGCGCACGCGTCGTTGGCGGGACGCTCCGCGCACTCCAAGGAGTGAGCGCACTCCAAGGAGTGAGCGCACTCCAAGGAGTGCGGGCATGAGCGAGGTCGCGGTCGCGTCCTGGCGCGACTACCTGGAGTTGACCAAGCCACGCGTCGTGGTGCTCATGCTGCTGTGCGCGCTGGTCGGCATGCTGCTCGCCACGCCCGAGCTGCCGCCTATGCCGTTGGTGCTCGTCGGTCTCGCCGGTATCGCCTTGGTGGCCGGCTCTGCCGCGGCGGTCAATCACATCGCCGATGCGAAGATCGACGCCCGCATGGCGCGCACGAAGAACCGGCCCGTTCCCAGGGGTCGCGTCAGTCCGGCCGCGGGCTTTGTTTTCGCGGGGACGCTGGGAGTTGCCGGTCTGGCCATCCTGCTGCTGTGGGTCAACCCGTTGACCGCAATGCTGAATCTCGTGTCGTGGATGGGTTACGGGCTGCTCTACACCCTGTACCTCAAGCGGGCGACATCGCAGAACATCGTCATCGGTGGCCTGTTCGGGGCGGCCCCGCCGCTGTTCGGCTGGACCGCGGTAACCAACTCCGTGGAGTGGGGCGGCATCATCCTGCTGCTCATCATCTTCGTGTGGACGCCACCCCATTTCTGGGCTCTCGCCATCGACCGCCGCCGGGACTACGAACAGGTGGATGTGCCCATGCTGCCGATCACCCACGGCGACGCCTACACGCGCCGGCAGGTCCTCTACTACACGATCGCTCTCACCGCGGTCAGCCTGTTGCCGTTCGCGGTGGGCATGAGTGGGGTCGTCTACCTCGCCGGTGCGCTGATTCTGGGCGCCGGCTTCCTGATGTGCGCCGTCGCCCTCGTCCGCGGCAACAGCGAACGCGCGCCGCTCGCGACCTTCAAGTACTCCATCGTCTACCTGACGTCGCTGTTCGCGGTGCTCCTCGTCGACCACTACCTGCCCGTGTAGGATTGGCCGCTTCACCGACCTCCGGGGAGTCACATATATGCATTCTGGCCAACACTCGGTCGTTCTGGCGGCCATGGCGGATGGCATCGGCGATCTCACCTTCGCGTCGGCAGAGTGGGTCGCTGCGGCCCAGGATGTCCTCTCGGAGACGGCTGCCAAGCACGCCAAGGGTCTCGCCGACCTTGGCCGGTTCTCGCTGTGCGAAGTGGCGCACAACCCGCCCGCCTATCTGCGCGCGGGGGGAACGCTCGCATGGCACGCCCGCTTCGATGGCGCGACCGTGACGGCCGAAGCCGGGGAACTCGATGCCGGGGACTGCGACCTAAAGATCGAAGGCGACCACTCGGTCATGAGCAATCTCGGCCGCATCGTCTCCCACGGAAAGGATCCGGCGGTCGTCGCGGCGGCGCAGGCGCGTCTGCAGAAACTCTCCAAGTGGGAGTTCAACGGCGCCTTTCCGCAGCATGCGGTGCTCGGCACGGTGCTGCGCACGCTGCACGACGCCATGGCGCCGCGCACGATGCCGCGGTTCGTGTGGATGAGTCCCGAATGGGTGAGCTCCGCACGCCACATCGTTAGTACCAGGGCCGCCTCGGCGAAGTACGCCGACGGGCTGAGGGACGTGGTCTACACCTTCGCGGAGGAGTTCACGGACACCCCGCGCTACGCCTTTCCCGACGGTGCCAACGGCGGCTTCTGGATCCGCTGCGACCGGGGAGCCGTCACCGTCGGCTCGGGACCGCTTCCGGAGGCGTTGCAGCCGGCGGATACCCTAACCAAGGGTGTCTACACCCCGGTCGTTCCCGTGGGCCGCACGGTGAACGCGGCGATGACCGACGCCGACAAGGAGGAGCAGGCCAGCTACTCGAAGGCGGCCTTTCGCCGGGACAAGACCACGGGCCAGCCTCCCGTCACGCAGACGTCGCCCTCGGAGAAGGGACCCATGCCGCCGGAGCTTGCCCGTGTCCTCGCGCCCCTGCACGACGAGCTGTCGAAACGAACCTCGGGCGACCTGCCCGCCGACTACGAGCCGGACATCAAGCCCGAGTGGGCGGCACCGTCGGGTTTCGACCGGGATGCCGATTACGACCCGTCGTGGTTGCGCTACGAAGAAGTGGACATCTACGGCGAACCCCGTGGCTAGTTCGTAGGAACTTGTGCGACACGACACGAGCGATGCCCCGCGGGCGGTATCGCGGTTCCCCGACCGCCTGGAGACACGCCGGCTGGTTCTTCGCCCGCCCGGACTGCGCGACGCCCGGGTGATCGCCAAGGCGGTGAACGCCTCGGCCGCCGAACTTGGCGAGTGGATGCCCTGGGCCCGGGAAGCCTACGGTTTGCAGGACGCGGTGGCGTTCGTCGAGGCCGCCGTTCGGAAACAGCGCGCCGAGGAGGAGTTCACCACGGTGATCGTCACCCGGCAGCGCCGGACGTTTGCGGGCTGCTGCACGCTGTCGGTGCGGGATTGGCAGGTTCCGAAATTCGAGATCGGCTATTGGCTGCGCACGGACCAGGTCGGTCGGGGCTATGTGACGGAGGCGGCTCGCGCACTCACGGAACTGGCGTTTGCATCGCTCGGCGCCGCGCGCGTGGAGATCCGGATCGATGATCGCAATCAACGAAGCTGGGCGGTCGCCGAACGGCTGGGCTTCACCTGGGAGGCGACACTCAGGGCGAACGAGCGGGGCAAGGACGGCAGCCTTCGTGACACTCGAATCTACACGCTCTTGGAGCTGGAACGTCTTCGCTAGCGAAGCTGAACCAGCGGCAATGCGTGCCCAAGGCTATGAGGTCCTCAGCCCAAGCTGAGGCCTCAGCCCAGGCTGAGGGTCGGGATTTCGTTCTTGACCAGTTCGTGAGTGCGTTTGCGCTCGTATTTTCGCGCCGGCGTGTTCACGATCATGTCCAACTCGCTAGCCTCGAGCCCTCGCCGGGCGATGGCCGGGTCGACTCCACCGTAGTCCGTTGAGCGTTGTCGCGGTCGTCTGCCGGCGGCCTCGATCATCGCGATCATTCGCCTCGGCGATGTCTCCTGGCCGTGGCCGGCACCGGCCGCACGCGTGATGCTCTCGTTCATCAACGTGCCGCCAAGATCGTTGCAGCCGGCGTTCAGCGCGGCGACGACGCCGTCGTGACCGAGCTTCACCCAGCTTGCCTGGATGTTGGTGATGTGCGGATTCAGTGCGAGGCGGGCGACGGCGTGGACCAGGATCGCTTCGCGGAACGTGGGTCCGCGGCGGGCCCGTCCCTTCAAGTAGAGCGGCGCCTCCATGTGCACGAATGGCAGCGGAACGAACTCGGTGAAGCCGCCGGTGCGCATCTGCAGGTCGCGGATGCGGATCAGGTGCCGCGCCCAGTGCTGCGGTTGATCGACGTGGCCGTACATGATGGTCGCGGTGGTGCGGAAACCGACCCGGTGTGCGGTCTCCATGACCTCGAGCCACTGCGCGGTGTTGATCTTGTCGGGACAGATGATCGCGCGGACCTCGTCGTCGAGAATCTCGGCGGCGGTGCCCGGCAAGGTTCCGAGGCCGGCGTCCTTTAGCCGAACAAGGTAGTCCTCGAGGGTCATATTGGCCGTCGCCGCCCCCTGCCAGACCTCCAGCGGCGAGAAGGCGTGGATGTGCATCTCCGGCACCGCTTCCTTGACGGCATGAAGAATGTCGACGTAGGTCGCGCCGGTGTATTCGGGGTGGATGCCCCCCTGCATGCACACTTCGGTGCCGCCACGGTCCCACGCCTCGCGGGTGCGGCGCTGAATCTCCTCGTGGCTCAGATCGTACGGCCTGCCGCGCAGGTTCTCCGCCAGCTTGCCCTTCGAGAACGCGCAGAACTGGCACTTGAAGTAGCAGATGTTGGTGTAGTTGATGTTGCGGTTGACGACGTAGGAGACCGTGTCGCCGTTCTGCTGCCTCCGAAGCGCGTTCGCCGCCTGGACCACGGCGCTGAGGTCGTCGCCGCGGGCGCGGATCAGGCGGACGATCTCCGCTTCACCGAGCTCCTTCTCGTCGGCGGCGCGGTCAAGAATGGCCTGCACGTCGGAGGACGTGCGCGCGGGTTCGGCACGGATCCGCTCAAGGACCGCCGCTGGCGGTGGGGTTTCGTCGCCGGGGCACCAGTCGTCGGTCCGGGGCAGGCCTTCGCCGTCGATCCGGTCGAGCACGGCGCTCTGCAGGCCGGCATCCACCCAGGAGTCAACGTCGAGTGCGAAGTGCGGGTAGATCGTCAGCCGTTCGTGCAGTTCCTTGCCGGCGACCGACGTCTCCCGGGAGAGTTCGTCCAGGTGCGGCCAAGGGGCTTCCGGGTTGACGAAGTCCGGCGTCAAGGGGGACACGCCGCCCCAGTCGTTGATTCCCGCGGCGACGATCTGGCTGAGGACGCCCGGACTCAGGTTGGGCGGCGCCTGGATGCTCATTTCTGAGCCGAAGAGGATGCGGGCGATGGCGATGGTCCAGAGCAGTTCGTCGAGGTCGGGCTCCGGTGCGCTCTTCATCTTCGTGCCGGGCTTGGCCCGGAAGTTCTGCACGATGATCTCTTGGACGTGCCCGTGGAGCTGGTGAATGCGACGGATCGCGAGCAACGACTCGATGCGCTCGCGGCGGGTCTCGCCGATGCCGATCAGGATGCCGGTGGTGAACGGAATCTTCGCCTCGCCGGCATCGGCCAGGGTCTTGAGGCGCACCGCGGGCACCTTGTCCGGCGAACCGTAGTGGGGCATGCCCTTCTCGGTCAGCCGGTCCGATGCCGACTCCAGCATGATGCCCATGGACGGCGATACCGGCCGCAGCGTGGCGATCTCCTCCGGCGTCATGTTGCCGGGGTTGAGGTGGGGCAGCAGGCCCGTCTCGCCAAACACCGCCTTGGCGGCGTCGTGCAGGTACTCGAGGGTGGTCGCGTAGCCGTGTCCCGCAAGCCACTCGCGAGCCGCGCGATAGCGGAGTTCGGGCTTCTCGCCGAGCGTGAAGAGCGCTTCCTTGCAGCCCATCTCGGCGCCGTGCCGTGCGACCTCCAGGACGGCGTCGAGTTCCATGTACGGGTTGTCGAGCTTGGAGGGAGTCTGCGCGAAAGTGCAGTAGTGGCAGACGTCGCGGCACAGGTGCGTGAGCGGGATGAAGATCTTTTTCGAGTAGGTGACGAGGTTCAAGAAGCCCTGGTCGCGGAGGGTTGCAGCGGTGTCGGCGAGCGCTCGGGTGTCGGCGAAGTCGGCGAGCGCGAGGGCCTCGGCCTCGGTGGGTACCGTGCCTCGCTCGGCGCGGCGAAGGATCTTGTCCGCGCCAATTCCGGTTGATGCCGTGGCCATGCCGCCTCTGAACTCAAAACAGGCGGGCATTATAAGCTCGCCGGTCGCGAAGCCCTGCGCTTCTCACCCCGCCGCCAGTTCCTCCGAGAACAACGACGGAAAGTGCGTCAACGGTTCGCCCGGCCCGGCCAGCAATTGTTGCTGCCGTGGCGTTAGATCGATTCCTTCGGGTGGCGTGACCCGTGTCGCACCCCAACTCATGCTCGACACGCAGTACTTGTAGAGCAGGGTGCGACGTTCGTGGTCGCCCTCCCAGCGGGCCGTGCCGTGGGTCAACGCTTCGGTAAACAGGGTAAGGCTGCCCGCAGGGGCCTCGACGATCTTCACCCAAGGCGAGTCCTGGTGCGCCTCGTGAATGCGCTTCGGAATGCGGAAATTCGCCTTGTGACTGCCCGGGACGACACAGAACCCGCCGATACCGGGCCCGGTGTCGTTCAGGTTCCAGGTGCCGGTGACGAATCCCGACGACATGCGGTTGTTGGGAAACGTGTAGAACTCGCCTGGCGGGGACAACGCATGAGGGGAGCTGGCCCCGTAGTCCGCGTGCAGCTTGCCGGCGGGCCAGCCCTTGCGCATGTAGATGCCGTAGAGCCGCTCGAGACGGAAGCACTCGCCGAGGCGCATTCGCAACATCGACATCAGCACCGGGTGGTCCATCAAGCGGACGAAGGGCTCGCCCCACTGCAGAAAGCCGGGGCCTGTCTTGTGGATCGCGCCCGCCGCGCTGCCGAAGCGCGGAAAGTACTCCTGCGGCGGTGGCAGCTCCTGCGCGTCGATGATCGCGTTGAGTTCGGCCAGTTCGTCGGCACCGAGGACGTCCTCGATCACCAGGTAGCCGTTCAGGTCGAACAGATACTGTTGTTCCTCGAAGTCGGCGTTCACCGCATCCCCCTTGTTCAGCGTCAACCGGCGTCCCGGGCAACTTGAAACCCGGGTCGTTGTGACAAGCGTTCGTAGTATGCCTGCGTGTGCGGGTAGTCACCGGTCAGCAAACCGAAGTTGGACGCCAGCAGGAGCGAGTACCCGGTCATGATGTCGGCCACCGTGAAGGCGTCGCCGACGAGAAACTCGGACTTCGAGACGACGTCCTCGATGGCGGCGATGCAGATGCGCGCCCGGTCTCGGCAATCCTCAATTACGAAATCCACCTGGCCGCCGTCGGGGGCGACCCGGTTGTGGTTGACGATTTCACCCAGCGGTCGCGCGAAGGTCGCCTCGGCGAACCAGCACCACTGTCGGCAAAGAGCTCTCGCCTGAGTTCCCTCAGCCGGCTGCAGGCGTCCGTCGCCGTACCGGTCGAGCAGGTAGTCGCAGATCGCACCGGACTCGAACATCGTGAAGCTGTCGTCCGTCATCGCGGGCACCTTCCCGGTGGGGCTCTTGGCGCGCCATTCGGGACTGTTCTTGAACCTCGGCGCGAAGTCGATGACGTCCACCTCGTAGGGAATTCCAAGCTCCTCGCAGAGCCAGATCGCGCGTACGCCCCGGGTGCCTTTGACGTGGAAGATCGTGACCATCTGCTGCTCCTTGTTTGCGCCCTATTCTTTGGTCGCGATTGCCCCATCAAGAGATTTCGCTTGGCGAAATCTCGGGCGACCGCGCAGCGGTCGCGTTCTCAGGCGGTGAAGAACGCCACCACCGTCCAGCATACGGCGGCGAGGATGGCGGCGATGCTGGCTTGCGGAATCTGCGTCTTCACATGGTCCATCAGGTCGCAGCCGGTGCACATCGAGCTCAACACCGTGGTGTCGGAGATCGGCGAGCACTGGTCGCCATAGACGCTGCCGTCCATCACCGCGGCGAAGCACAGCGTCATGAAGAGCTCCGGATGCGACAGTCCCTGGGCGTTGGCCACCGCCCAGGCCAGCGGCATGGCGAGCGGGAAGGCCACGGCGTAGGTTCCCCAGCTCGTACCCGTGGAGAACGCGATCACCATGGTCATCAGCTGGAACAGCACCGGCAGCACGAAGTAGGGCAGGGTGTCGCCGAGCTGTTCGACTAGGAAGATGCCACCACCGGTCTTCTGGCTGATGCTGCCGATGGTGATGGCGAGCAGCAGGATCACGGAGCCGAGCACAACGCCCTTGATGCCGTCGTGATAGCCGTCGATCAGGTTCTTGAGCGACATGCCCTTGGCCAGCGCGATGCCCGACGCCAGGATCAGCGCGCCGCCGAACGCCCACTGCACGTTGGGCGAGCCGAAGATGATGAACGTCCCGATGGCGATGCCGATCAGCGTGGCCAATGGCAGGAAGAACTCCAGCACGTTGGGCCGGTAGCCCTCGGGGACGTTGCTGGCTTGGAGTTCCTTGGCGGACAGGGGTTCGGCACCGGGCGCGTCGAGTTCGCCGGTGGCACGGGCGCGTTCCATGGCTTCGCGCATCTGTCTGCCGAGAAAGGGCGGCTTCTCGATGCTCAGCAGGAAGGTGCCGACAACGGCGAAGATCGCGTAGAAACAGAACGGCACGCTTTTGAAGAAAAAGGTGATGCGGTCCGTTTCCGTCGCTAGGAAACTGACGCCGGCGACGAAGATGAAGGCCTGCACGTACGCAGGCCAGGCGTTGAAGGCGAGCTGCGAAGCGATGGGCGAGGCGGTGGAGTCGACCACGTAGGCCAGTTCCTCGTGGCTCACCCGCTCCTTGTCGGCAAGCGGCTTCACCGTGGTTCCGACCAGCACGGTGCTGACCGTGCCGCCCTGGAAAAAGATGACCCCGAGGCACCAGGCCACGAGCTTCGCGGTGCGAGGGCCCCGGACCACGTGCCGGGTCATCAACTCGGCGAAAGCCTGGGCCGCGCCGGTGCGCGACCAAACCCCCATCAGCCCGCCGAGGAGCCACAGGTAAAGGATGAGAATCCCGGCTGCCTTGGCGGTGCCCAACTCGGGAATCAGCACATCGCCGGTCAGGTCGTACTGGCCGAGGACCAAGGCGCCGGCGATGATTCCGCCCAGAAGCGCGGTGATGGGTTCCTTGGTGACCCAGCAGAGCATCACCGCAACCACCGCGGGCAACAGCGACCACCAGCCCCAGTGGGGTTGTGCGACCAGCTTGAAGTAGGCGGTAGTGCCGGTACCGTCGTCGACGGACACGAACTCTTCGGTGGCCGACGGTGTTTCGCCGGACGCGGCGATGCGGTCCGGGTCGAGCTGCGAGTCGGCCATGGGGACAGGGCGGAAGTATATTCGTTCCGCCTCCAGCACATAGTAGATGCCGGCTTCGTCCTCCAAGGCGTCCAGCTGGATTTCCTCGACGGTCCATGTCGGCGAAACCGTGACGCCGACGATGGCGGCGACGATCAGCGCAGAGGCGAAGAGAGCAAAGGTGCGCAGTCGGGCGACGATGGCGTTCTCCAGCACGGGGGAAGGGAAGAATTATGCGTGGGGGCTCGCGGGGAAGTCCATCGCGCGCACGTCACCGCGCACGCCTGCGCCGGACATGGCGGTTCCTGGACAACGGGGCGAGGACAGGCCCGTCCTACGGGTTCTAGGAGTTTGTCGCCAAGCGCGCCGGAATCCCGCTGGCTTCGAGGAACGCGCCCGTCCTCGTCCCGACCGCCTGGGCGGCAACGGCGGTGAGTTCGTCGACCGTGTCCACGTCCAGACCCCAGGCCGTGCGGCGTACGATCCGCGGCTCGATGCCGGCGCGTCGGGCGGAGGCGATGTGCGGCTTGAAGCTCTTGCCGTCGAACAGGTATTCGAAGGCGTTCGGCGGCGACGACGCCGCGGCATTGGTGCCGATGTCGTTGGCGTCGGGCACCAGGGTGACGTGTTGGTGGCCATCGAGGACCGCGTCGACGTCCTCCGGCCGGATGAGCGGCACGTCGCCGGGGACGAACAGGGTACCGCTGGCGGCGCGGCTGTCGCGGGCGTAGTCGCCGGACTGCACCACGGCGCCGGACAGGTCGGTTGCGGAATCCTCGAAGACATCGATGCCGAATTCCTCGGCCAGTTCGAACGCCATCCGGTCGCGGGACACCAGCAGGATTCCGCCCAGCGTACGGCATCGGGTGAGCGTGGCCAGCACGTCGCGCATCATCGCCAGCACGAGGCTTTCCCGCTCCGATTCGTTGAGCACGTCGCCGAGACGCCGCTTCGCACCGGTCGCGCCCTTGAAGGGCACCAGTGCCCAGATTCCCGCCGCCATTGTCAACGAATGAGATCCACGACGGTCTTCGCGAGCTGCACCCGGTCGTCCAGACTGGTCATTACCGTCTGCGCGACCGTGGTGCTCATGCCCAGCGCCCCCACGTCGGGGGCGGCCTCGGCATCGACCTCGTCGACGACGAAGTGGCTTGCGAGACCAGCGTAGTGCCGCGCGACCTCGGTCGTGGTGGCGGGCACGCCGAGTTCGCGCATCATCTTGGCGGTGGGGCCCTTGATCGCTCGTCCGCCGACGATGGGCGATACCGCGACGATGGGCGCGCCCGTTGCCGCGAGGGCCTCGCGCATACCGTTGACCGCGAGGATCGGGTCCACGGAGACGTAGGGGTTGGAGGGGCAGATCACCACCGCTTCAAGCGACTCGAAGGGAATCGCGGGGTTCGGACGGGCTGCGGCGGCGCCATCGAACTCGAAACCCACGGCCGTCGGCTTGCAGCGGTCGCGAACGAAGTAGTGCTGGAACGCCAGCGGGCCATCCGGGGTGAGCACGCGGGTACGCACCGGGTCGTCGGACATCGGCAGGATCGGATGCCGGACCCCGAGGCTTTTGGCGATCAATTCGGTTGTGGCCGTCAGCCCCAGTCCCTCAGCCATCAAGGTGCGGCGGCGCAGGTGCAGGGCGAGGTCGGCGTCGCCCAGGCGGAACCACGTCTCGCCGCCGAATCGTTCGAGGGCTTCCATGAACCGCCAAGTCTCATCCTGCCGGCCCCAACCGGTGGCCGGGTTGGCGACCTCCGCCAAGGTATAGGTCAGCGTGTCCACATCGGGCGAGATGTGCAGTCCGAGATGCTCGAAATCGTCTCCGGTGTTGACCACGAAGACCACGTCCCCGGGTGGCAGCAGCTTCGCCAAGCCGAGCGCGAGCTTGGCGCCTCCCACGCCGCCGGTGAGCGCCAGCACGGTCATCGGAACAGATCCTCTTCGAGGGGCCGGGGTATGTCGGCGGCGGTCTGCCCGGTGTCCTCGGAAGCGAAACCGCGAATTAGCGCCGCCGGCGTGCGTTCGGTGGTCTCGCCCATGGCCAGCGTCGCTGCGGAAGCGAGGCTGTCGGCACGGTTGATCAACGTCACCTTGAGTTCGCGCCCGTAGAGATCGTGCCCGCCGCGGTGGTCTTCGAGGACCGGGATTCCCGCCGCGCCGATGGCGATACCGATGGTGCCGAGCCGCCAGGGACGGTTGGCGCTGTCGGTGACGAGTACGCCGACCGACCGTCCGCTGGCCGCCATCACGGCGCGGCGGATTCGGGCCGCGCTGGCGTCCGGATTCTTGGGCAGCAGCAGGGCGCCAGCGCCGGAACCGTGGTCGATATTGGACTGGTCGACACCGGCATGGGCGCCGACCATGCCGAGGGCGTGGCGCATGATGAGTACGCCCGGTTTCTGGCGCACGACCTCGGTGGACTCGTCCAGCATGAGTTGAACGAGACGCGGATCCTTGTCGGTCTCGGCCGCGAGCCGTTCGGCCTCCGCCGACGGCACGACGGTGGCGAGGTCCACTTGCCGCCCTTCGGCCTTGGAGACGATCTTCTGCGCCACGGC
This sequence comes from Gammaproteobacteria bacterium, assembly GCA_009839505.1. Lineage (GTDB taxonomy): Bacteria > Pseudomonadota > Gammaproteobacteria > Pseudomonadales > Azotimanducaceae > VXYL01. Next base: position 75,947 of record VXPO01000105.1, on the reverse strand, counting down.
AAGAATGTCGCCGTCCTCGAGCGCCAATCCGCTGGCCGCGAGTCCGTCGAGGAGCGCGGCGGGCAGGTCATCGCCCGGTTCGACGAGCTTGATGCCTCGGATCGGCGTGATACGGATGCCGCCGTGCATCTCGGACGTGGTCAATGGTCGGCTTGGCCGACGATCTTGATGCCCGAGTGGGAAATCTCGTGGCGCCGGTTGATCTGGATCAGGATGCTGGTCAGTGCTTCGGCGGCGGCCGAGTTCTCGATGGGCCCGGCGTGCCAGGCGCGCATGCCCGCTTCCTCGGCCAGTTGAATCACCTTGTCCCGGGCGGCCCGCTTGTTGCCCGCCACCAGGACGTCGCACTCGATCGCCACGTCCTCTTGTAGGAGATGCGCGGCGACGTTCTGGAACGCCGTCACCACCATGACGTCGTCACCCAGGAAATCCTGGGCGCGTTTGCCTGCGCTGCCCGCCTCGGGAAGCTGCACCGTGCCCACCTTCGGCGGCACCAGCGGCACCGTGACGTCGATCAGGATCTTGCCGGCGAGTCCGTCGCGGACGGTCTCCAAGGTCGAGACCTGGTGTTCGGCGGGGACGGTGAGCACGACGATGTCGCCGGCCGCCGCGGCATCCGGGTTCTCCATGGCATCCGCCGGAGTTTCGGGACTGATCTTGTGAAGATTGGCAACGGCCCTTTGTGCTTTCTCGAGCGTGCGCGAGCCGATCACGATCCGGTGGCCGGTCTTCGACCAGCGAATGGCCAATCCCGTACCCAGATCCCCGGTCCCGCCGAGAATGGCGATCGACTCCTTGTCTTGTTTCACACCCGCTTCCTGTCCGCACGCCGCTGCAAAGCGGCGCATTATCCGCCCACGCCGCAGCGGACGCTAGCGTGAAGGCGCTAGCGTGAAGGGACATCCACCCTACGGCGAAAAAGGGGACGTCCACCCTACGGCGAAAAAGGGACATGCACCATTGGTCGACGCAGGGTGGGTGTCCCCTTTTCGGCGTAGGGTGGATGTCCCCTTTTTCGGCGTTCGTGTTTCCGGTTCGCCGGGTGTCAGTTCACGGCGAGCGACTCCCACAGAAACCGAAACGCCAACGTCCACATGTAGGCCCGCTGGGAGTTGTCCGCCGCACCCGCGTGGCCACCCTCGACGTTCTCGTAGTAGATCACGTCGTGGCCCATGTCCTGCATCCTGGCGACCATCTTGCGCGCATGGCCGGGATGGACCCGGTCGTCGCGGGTGGAGGTCGTGACCAGCAGCTTCGGGTAGTCAACCTCCTCGGAGACGTTGTGGTACGGGGAGAATCCCTGGATGAAGGCCCACTCCTCGGGATCGTCGGGGTCGCCGTACTCGGCCATCCAGCTCGCGCCCGCGAGCAATTGGTGGTAGCGGCGCATATCGAATAGCGGCACTTGCGCGACGATGGCGCCGAACAGGTCCGGTCGCATCGTCAGCATGTTGCCCATCAGCAGTCCGCCGTTGCTGCCGCCCATGGTGCCGAGCTGTTTGGGCATGGTGACGCCGCGGCGGATCAGGTCCTCGGCGACGGCGATGAAGTCCTCGTAGGCCCGGGGACGCTCGGCCTTCAAGGCGGCCTGGTGCCAATCCGGTCCGAACTCGCCGCCGCCCCGGATGTTCGCCACGACGTAGACGCCGCCGCGTTCGAGCCATGCGAGGCCGGTGCCGGCGGAATAGCGGGGCACCTGCGAGATGCGGAAGCCTCCGTAGCCGTACAGGAGGGTCGGTCGCGGTTCGGTCGCGTCCTCGCGGGAGACCTCGAAGTAGGGAATTCGCGTGCCGTCGGCGGAGGTCGCCCAGTGCTGGGTGATCGCCAGACCCTCGGCATCGAACTTCGCCGGCGCGCGCTTCAGCACGTCGGGATCCTCGCCGACAGCGGCCAGGGCCAGCGTCGGCGGTGTCAGGAAGTCCGTCGTGTCCAGGAAGTAGCGGTCATCCCCGTCCGCATCCACGGCACCCGCATCCACCGTGTGGAATCCACTGGCGTCGACGCCGGCCAGCGGCTCCACGGTCCAGCCGTTCGAGCCGGGCGTGGCGACTTCGATGCGGTTCCTGACGTTGTCGAGGATGTTGATGAGCACATGGTTGCGGGTGAGCGAGTACTCGGCGAGCGCGGTGCCCTCGCCCGGCTCGAACAGCACGGCCAGGTCGCGTCCGCCGGCGAGGAAGTCGTCGACGCCCACGGCCAGGAGACTACCTGTCGGATAGGTTCGGCCACCCGTCGCCCAGTCGCTGCGCGGCGTGACGTAGAGCCATCCGCGATGCACGGCGTACCCCGCGTCGGACGGGATGTCGAGCGGGATGAGTTCCTCGCCGCGGCGGATGTATCGATCACTGTTGTAGAAGTCGCGACCCCGGTAGACGAACTGCATCTCGTAGCCGGGCGACAGCTCCGCGTAGGCGCCCACGGAAACATCGGTGACTTCGCCCTCGAATACCGTGGTCGCTTCGTCCAGTGGTTCGTCGCGCTGCCACAGCTTGACGATTCGTGGATAGCCGGAGTCGGTCATGCTCCCGGGGCCGAAGTCCCTTGCCACGAAGACCTCGTCCGGTCCCGCCCAGGACACGGTGCCCTTCGACTCCGGTAGGACGAAGCCGCCTTCGACGAACGACTTGGCGACCAGGTCGAACTCCCGCACGACCGTGGCGTCGGCCCCTCCCCGCGACAGGTGCACGAGGCACCGGTCGTAGCCCGGGACGATGATCGACGCCCCCGAATACACCCAGTTCTCGCCTTCTTCGCGGCCCAGCGCATCGAGGTCGAGCACGATCTCCCATTCGGGGTCGTCCTTGCGGTACTCGTCGAGCGTCGTGCGGCGCCAGAGCCCTCGGGGATTCGCCTCGTCCTGCCAGAAGTTGTAGAACCACGGACCGGCCTTGTAGACGTAGGGGATCCGGTCGTCGGCATCGAACATCGCGAGCAGGCGTTCTTCGAGCGTTTCGAACCCCGAATCCGCGGTGAACAGCGCGCGGGTCGCGGCGTTGCGCTCCTCGACCCACGCCAGGGCATCGTCGCCTTCGACATCCTCAAGCCACAGGTACGGATCCTCTGCGGTCGAACAGCCCAACAGCACCACGGCCACCCCCATGCACGCCAACGATCTGATCATCTCAACCCAACCCATCGCCAACGACGGACAGTCCCGCCTTGGCAACGGCTCCGGAATTGCCTATGTTTTCATGTTTTCACGAGCCTGCCGCTGTCTTCAATGACCCAGGGTTGAAACCATGACCACTCCCGCCATGACCGTCGAACAGAAGCGCGACCTCTACCGCGACGGATACATCATCCTCAAGAACGCAGTCGCGGACGAACTCATCGATGCCGCCCGCGCGCGCATCAAGCGGGCTCAGAAGGGCGAGAACCTAGGGCGCGACACGACGATGACCGACCTGGTCAACGCCTCCTCGATCACCCCGATCCTGCACGAGGCGATGGGCTATTTCGATCCGCCCGTCGCCTGCCAGGTGGGCGTGATCAAGCCGAGCCAGCCCGGTACGCGCTTCACCAATCTCGGGTACCGCGACTGCGACATGCCCTACTACGGCGCCGGCACGCACATGGACGGCAACATCACCATCGCGGCGCCACAGGAGGTGCAGGAAGGCACTCCCGAGGAAATCTACGCGCGCCACTTCGCCTCGGGCCCCAAGGGCGACCTCGGACGCAGTCCCGAGGTGATGGGGCACAACATGGTTCCGCTATTCGAAGACCCGGAAATGACCCTGGGGCTCGGCAGCTTCACCGCCTTCGTCATCGTCTGCCTCAACGACCAGACCCGGGAGGGCTGCGGACAGACAGCGGTCCTCCGGGGCGCGCATCACGCCATGGAGAAGTTCTTCCGCTGGCAACGCAGCGTCAACGGCTGCCTCGGCCCCGAGGGACCGGGCTGGCCGCGGCTCGACCACGAGGTGCCGAACCGCTGCGGCATGAACTACCTGCCGAGAGCGGTCCAGGAGCAGTTCCTCGATGCGACGTCCGAGGCCACGCCGGACGGTCGCCGCTGGCCTCGCCCGACACAGATCCTGATGTCCCCGGGCGACGCCTGCATAACCCTGTACCACATCCCCCATTCGGGCACGCGCAACGAAAACGGCAGCGAGTCCCGCAAGAACATCATCTTCCGCATCCGCAACAAGAAGCGGCAACCCGACAAGGTGGTGAGCGGCGTCACCGACCACCCCGACCGGGGTCAGATGGGCGAGTGGCTCGAGTTCGAAGAGGGCAACAACCCCTGGGAACGCTCAAAGAACGCCATGTGCGACATGTGGGACGAGTGGGAGGGGATGAAATCCGTAGTCGCTGAAGCCGAGAATCAATGACTTGGGCAAATTAATCAGGGCAGGCTGATACCGGTCGGGGAAGAGGACGAATGGCCGATACCGCTGCCCGACGCCCTCGTCGAACTCATCGGCTTGGACAACCCGGGCAATCCCGACGAACTCGTCTTCCACACGTCGAAGAGCAAGACGGGACAGGTGGCATCCGGGACGCTGCGGTACGCGCTGAACGCCGCCGGAGTGGACAGCACGACCGCCGGTTGGAGAACCACATGGGGCGACTGGTGCCGGGACAACCGTGTCGACGCCGAGGTGCGCGAACTCTGCCAGTGCCACCGACCAACACGTTCATCCGTGGCGAACGCGTATACGGGAACTGATCGCCAAAGGGACCGCAAGAACGCCTTGGAACGGTGGGCGGAGTTCATACTGTCGTCCGACGGGAAGGGTGACCAACCGTAGGAGGCAGCAACAAGGACTGCCTTCGCGCAGGGCCGAACTGCCCCGCTAGTCCCGCTGCCGTTCGTTGATTGCCCCCTCGAATAGCGACATCACGTCCTGGAACTTCGTAGCCGGTCGGTCGTTGAACTCCACGACGAACCCTCGTCTCCTCGGGCCGTAGTCCACCCGCAGCAGGCTGGCGGCGTTCCGTTCCAGACGCTCCAGCGCCATCACCGTGGCGTCGGCATCCCAGTCGAGTACGCCGTCCTCCGGGTCCGCCGCCGACGCGACCAAGACCGCGCCGAACGCCGACCAGTACGAGGCATCGGGGGACATGCAGTCCACTTCGTCGCCTTTGGAGTCTCGGGCGAGCGCACCCCGCGTCCACTTCGATTCGTCCGACAGCAAGTCCCGTGCGGCCAGGAGTATCGCGACGGCCGTTTCGGCGGTCACCTCGTCAATCAGCGCCATGGTCTTCTTCGCGCTCCATGGTCACATCTGTCCGATATGCAATAGGCGCCGGCACAGCTCGATGGCGTTCTCCGGCGGACCGCCGGCCAGCAGGAAGCAATCCTCCCCGACCATTTCCTCCACTTCCTTGTAAATGCCCCAGTCGACGTGGCGGGCGTTCGCCAGGATTCCGTTCGCCCCGTCGGACAGATCACCACCTCCCGACTGGTCGACGAGCCACTCCCACAGCGATGGTCGGAACACGACCTCGATGCGACCGCCTTCCGTGTCTGAAGGGGAACGCTCTCTGAAGTTTGCGGTGAAGTCATGGACACCAAGCATCCGGCAGGCGAGGCCGAACTTGGTCCAGTCCCTTGCGGCGAATCCCTCGATCTCCGCGTCCACGACGTCGCCTACGGCATCCTCGAACTCGACCGCTATGCCGAACCGGCCGCACCAACCGATGTGCTTCCGCGCCTGATCCTCGACCCAAACCCGGACTTTCGGGTCGAGGCGGACGGTCGCGTGTATCCCGTACCTCGCTGCGCGGTTGGCCTCCATTCGGAACGTGGAAAGTGGCGGCACGGCTTGTGCCATCGGGCGACGGTAATCCTGCAGCGCGGGCGTACTAAAGTCAATGGAAACAGAGTCTTAAAAGCCGCCGCGGAGACGTCGAGTGCTTCGCTGAGACGACAACAGTCAGTGATCAACGACCTCCTCAAGGCAGAACGACAAGCGGTCGGTCGCGCTTTCGCTGCCGAGTTCCCGGTCAATGCCGTCCGTGCAATGCGCAAGGAAGGTTCCCTCTTCGCTACGCAGGGGGGCGACTTCGTACTCGCACAAGCATGCCGGTCGTTCTTTCGCATTCGTCTGGTCTCAAGCGACTTCAGGCCCGGCGTCTCTGCCCCGGTGCGTGAGGATACAATTCAGGTTCGGCCCTTCGGTCCTGCTCACGATGCACATCTTTCTCGACGAGTCCGGATCATTCGTGCCAGCTGCCGTCGGGAACGCCTGGAACTCGATTGCTGCGTACGTTGTTCCGGAGGCGCACCGCGCGAAAACGCTGGCCGTCCTCGGGAAGCTCAAACGCGACATCGGTGCTACGCGGAAGGACGAGGTCAAGCTCAGACAACTCTGCGAAGACGCCTACCTACGATTCCTTGGGGATCTCAGTTGTCTCGGCGGCGTCCTCTACGTCACCTTGATCGATATGGGCGCGAACGACGAGTCGACGATCAAGGAACACCAGCGAAACCAAGCAGCCGGGATCGTGGAGCACATCGACAAGATGAAGTACAAGGGTGGTCGGCTGGGCGTTCGCCGACTGGCCGATCAGGTCCTAGAGCTTCCGCCTCAGCTGTATGTCCAACTCCAATGTCAGGTCATCCTGGTCGACACGGTCATCCGGTCGGCTCTGCTCTACTTCGTCCAGCGGCATCCGAAGGCCCTCGGCCGCTTCCGATGGTGCATCGATCAGAAGAACGCGACGCGAACCCGCTACGAGACAGTGTTTTTTGCCTTGACCCCGGGTTTCCTGCAGTCAAAGTCACTGGGGGAACCGCATGCCATGCTTGAGGGTGCCGACTACCGTGCCTTCGCCCGTTTCGAGTACCAGCCTGGCGAACAGCCAACCTACCTCAAGGACGCATACGGCATCGACACTGGTCCCGACCCTGGGATAGACGTCGGGAAGATCTGGCGCGACGACTTCAAGTTCGTGGATTCTAGATGCACACCCGGTGTCCAGATTGCGGACTTGCTGGCGGCGGGTATCCGACGAACGCTCAGGCATGGATTCGCACAAAACGATCAGGCTGCAGCCCTGCTGGGTTCGCTCATGGTGCAAGCTCCAGGTGGCAGTCCGCCGGCCCGTTTGATCACTCTGGCGGAGAGTTCCTACCTCGACGAGGCTTCGGCGAGGCTGGTGGACGTGATGACCTACTCGGCGCGCGGAATGGTCACCGCTAGGCAACAACTGCGGCATTGACCTGTCGCCTTCGCTGCGAGCTGAGCAAGTCGGTTAGATTCGACGACGCTATGGTCCGGTCCACGTTGCATCTGAAGGAGAGCCTGCCGCGCCTTCACCCAGCGGCTCGCCGGTGGAGTCCGCCGTCCCACGGGCGGCGAAGCGCAGACCCTGCTACAGTCATCGGTCAACGGCGCTCGCAGATTGCCCAGCGCCAGCGACACCTGCCCAGTGGTGCGACAGCCGGGGAGACGGCCACTGACTTCCAACGGGTTTTTGCCAAAGGAGAGGAATTGACTATTGACCAAGACTGGCTGATGACTCAATGCGAAGACCTGATACTGAAGGCCGAGAGGCTTCTCGGTCGACGGGATCCCAACTGGTCACTCGGTTCGGTCCGGAGAAACCCGGATGGCGACTATCCGCGACTTCATGTGTATCCCGAGCGGGGGTATGCGGATATTCTCCTGTCGTCGCAGCTTGACGAAGGCAACAGGACTGCCGTGCGGTACGAATTGGCCCACGAGTGCCTACACATGCTCGATCCATGCACCGCGAAGGAAAGCACCAACCTGTGTGAGGGTCTGGCTGCGTACTTCCAGTACAAGGAGACGCGGCAACGCACCAAACATGAGAAATACCTTCCGGCACTCGAAGCGGTCGAACGCCAATGGGTACGCCTTCAGGGTGCTGTCAGGCATTGCAGGCTACACGCTGTGGAACGGAAGCCGATGCACATGATCGGATTCACGGATATTGAACCTTGGTTCCTCAACTCAAGCGATGTCGAAGGGGACCTCAGGTTTCTAACGAAAGCGTTCGACTAGAGTTTGCACCGCGTCGGCACCAGAACTACACAGTGGCCAGCGAACGGATACCCATAACCCCAGCCGTGCTTCGGTGGGTTCGCGAGTACGCCGGACTTTCGATTGACGATGTCCGGTCCGGCTTTCGCGATGTTGAGGCTTGGGAGCTTGGCGAGTCTTTCCCGACCTACCCACAGCTTGAAAAACTAGCGGAACGTTATCGGGTACCGGTCGCAGTCCTCCTGTTCACAGAACCGCCGGATGTACCACCGATACGAGAGTCCTTCAGAACCCTTCCCGATGCCGAGTTCGACGCACTGCCTGGACGGATCGTATCCCTACTACGGAAAGCGAAAGCACTACAGATCAACCTGACGGAACTCCATGACGGCCGGAATCCTGTGGAACGGTTCATTCAGCGCGATCTGCAGTTTACGTCCGACATGAACGTCGACTCGTTCGCCAGAAACCTTCGGCTCTACTTGGGTATCTCGCTTGAGGATCAGATCGGGTGGCCAGGCGCGGACGAAGCATTCGACGCATGGCGCGCAGCGCTGGAGGATCACGGTGTCGCGGTGTTCAAGGACGCCTTCCGGGATGAGTACTGCTCCGGTTTCTGTCTTTACGACGAGTCGTTTCCGCTCATTTATGTCAACAACTCGGCCAAAACGCGTCAGATATTCACGCTGTTCCACGAGCTGGCTCACTTGCTGTTTCAAACCAGCGGCATAGATGCCGATACGAACACGTTGGAATCCCTACCACCTGGTGATAGGCGGATCGAGGTCGCCTGCAATCGTCTCGCCGCCGAGTTCCTGCTTCCTCGCAACCGTTTCGACGCCGAGATGCAGCATAGACAACCAACGGAACGAACAGCGGAGTTGCTAGCTGCACGATACCACCTGTCGCGGGAGTTCATTTTTCGTCGGTTCCTTGGCCGAGGAGACATAACCGAGACGGAATACCGTGAAGCCGCCGAGCGTTGGGCTGGTCAGCAAACGCCACGGACTGGAGGCAACTACTACTGGACAAAGATCACCTATCTTGGAACGAGGTACATTGATCTCGCGTTCGCCCGCTACGAGCAGGAGAGGATCTCCGAGACGGAGCTAGCCGATTACCTCGACATTAAGGTTCGAAACTTGCCGATGCTCGAGGACTACGTTGCTCGGAAGCTTGTCTGATGTACGTGTTCGACACCACCCCGCTATCGAGTCTATTTAGGAACTACTTTCGTAGTGCTTTCCCGACGCTTTGGAGGAGACTCGACCAGCTGATTGCTGACGGGTCGTTAACATCAACCCGCGAGGTGCGCAGGGAACTTGATCAATACGCACGGGCTGACAGCGAGTGGTTGACTAAACATGCCGGCATCTTTACTACACCCACAGCCTCCGAAGCAGCCATCGTTCGTGAGATCTATCGCGTAAGGCACTTCCATCAGAACATTGAGCAAAAGAAAATCCAAAACGGAGGCTTGGTGGCCGATGCGTTTGTTGTCGCCAAGGCCGCTGACATAGATGGAATCGTCGTTACGTTGGAAACGGCAATGCCGAACGCTGCGAAGATTCCGAACATGTGCGAGCACCTGGAAGTACCGTGCATCAACCTCGAGCAATTCATGAGCAATGAGGGCTGGACGTTCTAGTAGAACTTCCGATCAGTTTCGGTCATCCATAGACTAACCCTGCCAGCGCCCCCACACTGTAGACGTCGTGGACCAGGCAATCCAGCGTTGGGCGAACGAAGGACAGGGTCGCATCACCGTTAATTTTGCCCGAGCGGTATTGGTGACGACTACCTGCTTCAGCTCACTTCTCTGGACATCGGGTGCGGTAAGCGATGGTCCCCGGCGGGCAGATTCCTCTACGGGATGAGCTTGTGGATGGAGCGGCGGATTGAGGTCAGTGCATTGGATGCGCGCGGGCGCTCCCGTCTGGCGCCAGCTGAGGATACTGCAGCTTCCCTCTCTCGGCAGGCGAAGGGCAACAGGCTACGAGCCACCCAGGAGCGCCAGAGCAGCCACCAGGACGGTGGCGAGAACGAAACCGAAGATCTTCTGGAGGTGGAAGAAATGATCGAGCCAAGGCCGGCCATGCTCGACCTTCCTGAAACGCTCGGTTGTTTGGATGAGTGGTAGCGCGTTGTCGAGGCTGTACCAAAGACCCATCCAGCGCCGAACCGATGTCGTCGGGCTAAACTGCACGAGTGCTGCCCCGAGGACGACAAGTGCGGCAAACCAATAGAGCGCGCGTTCCGGATACACGCCGTAGCCGACAAAGTATTTCTTGAGGTCGAGCCAGAGGCGGTCGAAACCGTTGAGCGACTTATCGTGGGCGCGCTTGTGTTCGAACCTCGCGTAGCGGATCGCCTTGGCCTTGTCGGTCGCCCCGGCAGCTTCCAGGACCCGGGCCAGTTGGGTGTAGGGCTGCGGATCGTAGTAAGAGCCGTGGTCGCGTTGCGTCTCAATCCAGCCGACTAACCAGTCCGCGGATTCGTCCCCCATGCTGGTGTTGCCCGAGGTGTCTAGGCCTCCGAGGCGGTCGTACATGAATCCGGTCAGGTCCGTTGGCAGGAGTCGGTCGGAACCCGAGACGTTCCAGCTATCGGCCTGCGCTTGCAGCGCATCGGCTTCCACATTGCGCAGGATCAGGGAGGCGCCGTCGTGCCAGGAGGGCGAGCGCTTATCCAACCCGGAAGAAAGGTGGATCTCGGCGCCGATGACGGCGCCGGTCAAATCGAACTCGCCGGCAAAGCTGCTCCCGGGGAGAAAGACGTCTCCCCCGATCTTGGCGCGCCGCAAGAGAATTGTCGCGAACTTGCCGCCATCGTGAAAAAACAGGGCGCCGCCGACGTCCAAGCTGTCCGCGCTGAGCGTTCCAGCGACGGTGGAACCATTCAATTCCACATTGCCGGAAACGCCGGCGCCGGGCAGGCGAATGTCTGAGAACCTGCTGCCGTCACGCAGGTTTAAGTTACCTCCGACTTCCATGCGGTCCCCGGTGAATGTTCCGGCGACGGTAGAGCCATTCAATTCTGCGTTGCCGGCGATGTCGGTCCCACGCAGGTCGATATCCCTGAACGTGCCGCCACCAAGTATCAAGCTGCCTCCTACCTCCAGACCATCGGCATTGAGCGGGCCGTTGACTGTCGAGCCGCGTAGTACCGCATCGCCGACAATTCTGGCGCCGAGCATGCTGATTCGCGCGAACGTGCCATCGTCGCCCACAATCAGGCTTCCTTCGACCAGCAGGCGGTCTCCGTTGAGCCCATTGGTAACGGTGGAGCGACTAAACTCCGCATTACCGGCGATTCTGGCGCCGAGCAGTCGGATGTCCGCGAACTTGGCCCCGTCACGCAGAAACAAACTGCCGCCAACCTGCAAGCCGTCGGCCTTGAGCATCCCGGAGACGGTGGAGGCGTTGAACACGGCGTCGCCGGCAATTCTCGCGTCAATCAGGTCGATGTCCGCGAAGCTCCCGCCTTCATGCAAGTAGAGGCCACGCCCGACCTCGAGGCCGACCGCAGCGAGCGTTCCGGAGACGGTGGAGCCACTCAGCCCCACAATACCGGAGATTATGGCGTGGTTCAGGTTGATGTCCGAGAACGTGCTGCCGTTGTTGAGAAACAGACTTCCTCCGACTTGCAGGCCTTCCGCGTTGAAGAGTCGGGTGACGCTGGAGCCGTGTAGCTCCATATCGCTCGCGATTCTGGCGCGGATCAAGCGAATGCTCTCGAACGACCCGCCGCCTCCCAGCAGAAGACCGCCGCCGACGTCCAGCCGGTCGCCATTCATTCTGCCGGTTACGGTGGAGCTCCGGAGGCTCAGGGTGCGTCTGAACTTGGTTCCCACCAGGCTGACTTCACCATCAATCTTGCCTTCGTGAAATGCAAAGGTCGGGGTGATTTCGTGATCGTCCAGATCGATATGGCCGCGAACGAATGCGCAGCGGATTGCCACTTGCGGATGTCTTCCTGTGGAGGCCCAGGGCTCGTGGCTCAGAATCAGCTCCAGGAACTCCGGACGGAGTTCGCGATAGATCGGTACCGCTTCTCCTTTTTCCTCGATCTTCGCCGGCTGGCACTCGCCTCCATCACCGCTCCCGCTCGGCGCGTAGCGCATATCGGCCGCTCGACCGAGGCAGATGCGCTCGTTCCAAGCCCACTCTTCAGCCCGCTGGAAGCGTCTTGCAGCCGCGTCGGCCCAGAAGTTCGCCGGCAGGGGCATGGCGCAGTCCTCTTGGTGCGGCATCGTCCGCGTTGGCGGGTCGGTCACATCGGCCCGGGAATCGGTGCTCCCCAGCAGAAAGGTTGCCAGCGTCGCAGCAAAGACGCTCCGCACGCACAGTTTCCCAAGGCCGAGCGAGCGGTCCCGAGGGCGAGGACACGCTGGCTCGGTCGGCGCCAGTCCATGACGCATCCAGCGACTATCGTTGCGATCGGGTCCAGGGAGAAACTGTTTGAACGGCTTCATGGTTTCAGTCCGCGAAGGTCGGAATTACTCGGGAAGCTTGGTACGGTTCATGCCCGGCCAGTGGAGGTGAGGACGATCAAGCTCTAGAGAAGCGCGGCTTTGTTCAATGCTGGGGTGCGAAACGGCGAGAATCTGAGCAAACCGCTTGAGTCCGGAAGCCGACACATACTCGAGGGCGGGCGGATTGGAGGCTAGTCGCGCGTTTGCTCCGCGGAATACAATCAGAAGAAGCAATGATTCCGATGAGTTGAGAATCTCTTCCCGGAGCATACACTCGTTCCAACAATCGCTCGACCCCGTTTGACCGCCCAAGTCCCCGAAAGGGCACGTTAAGGGACCCCATGGTACACCTGCATCAGCGATGCGTCGGGTGTGAGATTCCCCTGATATTGCGGCATGCTTGCGCCATTGGGGAGATCAGACGGTGCGCGGCCGGTCTTGGGGTCGCCGAGCCGGGCGCTCGTGCCGTCCTCGGCGAGTTCGCCAATCCCGGTCCCACGCGAGGTTGAGGATTTCGGAGATCCGCGCTCCGGTTAGGGTGGTGGGCAGGCGAAGCGCAACCACAAGCCACTAGTGCTCGGCCCGGTGGCGGCTTCGCGCACGACGAGGAGGACAATCCGCCGCCGCAGGGCGTCGGCTACGCCGACGGCGTGAAGTGGAAACGCAACGTGCACAAGCGCTACGGGACCACGCTGATCGAGACCAAGAGCTGGCAGTGCAGGAACCCCGAGGCCCTCTACGAACATCTCGCCCAGGCCCTTCGAGACCACGGCGTCTGCATGCGCTCGGTCGGCTTCGACGAACTCTTGGCGACGTTGAGGGAGCACGCGGGACGTTTGCTCGATCCGCTCAACAAGCTTCTCCGCGCCGCGATACGCCATGTCAAGAACAGCGCACTTTCAATGGAGGAACTGCGCAAGAGGGCGAAGAGCGGCCGGGAACGGGCATTCGTGGATGTCCTCGAGGAGGTGCTCCGCCGCTACGGCAACGCCCTGGAGCGGGAGGGCGCGTGCGACTTCGAGGACCTCGTCAACGCCGCCCGGGACCAGATTCGCGCGGGCGAGTGGAAGCCGGGGTACCGGTATGTGTTGGTGGACGAGTTCCAGGACATCTCGAGGGGGCGCATGGAACTCGTCGCCGCGCTGCAAGGTCGCAGGGTCGCGCACTTCCTTGTGGGCGACGACTGGCAGTCGATCTACCGGTTCGCGGGCAGCGACGTGGGGATCGTGAAGGACTGCGGAAGCTGGCTCGGCCGCGTGAGACGGCTGGAGATCGCCAAGGTGTTCCGGCACGGGAATCGCATCCTCGGGCCTACGTCGGCGTTCGTCGTGCGCAATCCGGAGCAGATCAGCCGAAAGCTGCAAGCGAGAGGGAGGAAGCCGGATCTGGGGATCACCGTGGTGTTCGATAGCTCCCGGGAGAAGGGGATCGACGCCGCCATCGGCGACATCCTGTCGCGGATTCCGGCTTCCGGTCTCGACGATCCGCAAGCGGGGCCGAGCCTGCTGGTGCTGGCCCGCTACAAGGCGAGCCTCCCTAATGCAGTCGGCCTTCGGGACAGATGGGGTGTCCGCGTCGAATGCGGCACCGTGCACGGCGCGAAGGGCCGCGAGGCGGACTTCGTCGTCGTGCTGGATCTCAACGACGGCAGGTACGGCTTCCCGTCGAAGGTCGAGGACGATCCGGTGTTGGCGCTCGTGCTTGCGTCCGTCGGCGAACGCGCGTTTCCGGATGCCGAGGAACGGCGTCTCTTCTACGTGGCGACGACGCGCGGCAGGCACGGGGCGTACCTCGTCGCCGACAGCCGGTACGCGTCCCGTTCGTGTCCGAGGTCCTGTCGTCGGGGCATCCGGTCCGCAGGATCGGCACGGTGGCCGGAGACTCCCTGCCCGCCTGCCCGAGATGCGGCAGTCGCCTCTACGCGTCGCGGCGTACCGGCAGACCCGTCTGCAGCCACACGGAGATGTGCGGCTACTCGGCACCTGGCTGCTCCGAGTGCGGGCCGGGATTCGTCCTCGTCGAACGTGGCAAAGCCCGTTGCACGAACCCGGCATGCGATACGCGTGCGAATGTGTGTCCCCGGTGCGAGAGCGGGCTCCTGCGACGCCGGGAAGGTCCCGGTGGCCCGTTCTGGGGATGCACGAACTACTGGTCCGATCCGTCTTGCGAGCACACGATCAACATCGATGTGTCCAAGGGTTCGCGGGTGGCGCGGCGGGGAAGCGGCAACCGTTTTCGGGGATGGAGTATCGCACCACGTGGTCGGCGGCGGTGAACGCATAGCCGCCGAGGATAGCGTGGCTCTCGGTCGGATTTGGAGCATCGGCGGGAAAACCGGTTAGCATGTGTAACAGGCCGTAGACGAACCGCAAGACGCTACCAAGATGGCATGTGGTCGGCTAGCCGTGAACGCGTTCCGGCAACTTGCCGCCATGAGCATAGTATGGCAGTCGGACTCCCGGTAGATTCAAAAATGTCGATCACACTTCGAAAGCCCTACATGTCGATTGAACGCCTTGTGGTGCCGGTTGCGATCCCCGAATTCGCCGTGGTGATGGGACGCAACGGTGTGGGCAAGACGCAGCTTCTCGACGCTCTGGAGGGCGGTGAGGCGCGCATGGAAGGCGTGCCGCGCGCGAACATCGAGAAGTACGACATGGTGACTTTCGCACCGAGGAAGATGGGGAAGGAAAGCTGGGGGTCGTCGCTGTTCGCCGCGTCTGTGGCCGACGACTATTTCTCGGGGTCGGATGCTGACCAATCTCCATGCAACAAGGCATTGGAGATCTTTGAGCGCACAAGACGGGAGATCGAGCGAGACGAAGGACTCTCGGCCGTCGGAGAGTTCGAGATGCGGGTGAGAAGCGATATTGGCCGACAGGCCGAATTCGCGGCTTACCGTGGCGTCAAAGGTGGTTCGGCCGCAGCCGTCTACACGCAGGAGATCGCCGAGAAGGTGGTCGGACCGCTAGTCAGGGACGAACAGAATCCCAAGCGCGGACGCGCAAGAACGGACAGCAACCCGGCCGTGCTTTTGACGCTCGCGATGAAGCTGCACAACAAACTTCCCCACGAGTTGACCCGCGAGGACATCCTACGTGCTTGGAACTACGAGGGCGAAGCCATCGACGCCAAACTGAACAGGATCTTTGTCGCATACTTGATCGACCAGTTCCTGTGGGCGCATAGGAACATCGAGACGGCTGCACAAGGGACAAGCTTCGATGGCCTCATGTCCGAATACGTGGACAGGAATCCGCCCCCCTGGGACGTCCTGCGGCAGGCGCTCGAGGACATGCGCCGAGAGGCAGGGGACGAGGGGTTGTTCGAGTTCGAGTTCTCGGACCCCGGGCACGTTCGGCTGAGTATGGCAAACTACGCGCAGTTCTCCTTCGAGTCGGAGCTGACGAATCGCCTCACCGGGGACGCGTACAGCGTCAATACGCTCTCTTCCGGAGAGAAGATCCTAATGACGCTTTGCTTGATGTCGTTCAATCAACAACTGGGACGCCGGAAGCCGCCACTCCTTTTGCTGGACGAGGTCGATGCCGTGCTGCACCCATCGATGGTGCGGGCGCTTGTCGCGGTTCTGAAACGGCTGTTCGTCGACCACGGTACGAAGGTCCTGATGACGACTCATTCCCCCATAACCGTCGCCATGCTCGACGAAGGCGAGATCTTCCGCATGACGAGAAGCGGGCGAGTCGTGAGCTTGACTCCCGCGACGAAATCGGAGGCGGTGGAGGAACTGTCTGAGGGTCTGTGCACCGTCGATGCCGGGTTGCGGATCGCGGCGTACGACGGGGCCAAAGTTACGATCCTGACTGAGGGTCACAATGCCCGGCATCTCAAACGTTGGGCATCACTTCACTTCGGGAACGATGTTCGCGTGTTTGACGAGCTCGTCGACGCCACGAGCGCTTCGCAATTGGGTACCTACGGACGCTTGCTCGCGAATCTCGCCACGAACTCCGAGTTCGTGATCGTTTGGGACTGTGACGCCACGGGACACTACAAAGAGCTACGGAAACACCTGTCGCCCTCGTCCCGCGTGAGGGCGCATCTGCTCGGCAGACGAGAAAATGGGATCGCCACAGGCGGGATCGAAAACAAGTACGACGAGGAATTGCTAAGTGAGTTCGCGAATACGACGACGGGACCAGACGGCGAAGTAGTTGCCCGGACACTCGGTAGCGATCAGAAGGCGCGACTTGCCGACTACATATTCAAAAAAGGTACGGTCGACGACTTCAGGCACTTCGAGGATCTGTACGCAACCGTCGACGCGGCTCTAGCGTCGATTGGTAGCTGTGAAGTCCCCCCGTCGGGAAACTAGCGCGATTCGGGGGGCGTTCGGACTCGGTGGACCGAGACTGCTTGCCGTGGGCGGGACGCGAAGCGTTCAACACCATGACGGACAACGTCAAGGCTTTTCGACGCCGCCGAAGTCGCAAGCACGGAGATGTACCGTGGCGGGTTCCCGATGGTCCGAAAAATGCGGGAGCGTTCGTAGCGTTGACCGGCGCACCATTTCCGCCGGTAGCCTAGCCGCGCCCATCAAAGGGCGACGGCGCTCGCGTTCAACGCCTAGCGCCCGCGCCACCTGGCTAGTGAAGGGAGGCCCGAGAGACGGCCACTGTTCGTCCTGCTGAATGAGGACGCATGGACGGCTCCCAACACGACGTCCGCCTAGTCATCTTCAGGTTCGACGCCGACAATGTAGATGCACTCAACCGTTCGGTCACGAGCGCCCTTGACCGCGTTACGACGCCAGGTCCAGGTCGCAAGGACGTACCCGAAGTCGATGCTGCGATTGGCGTTCAGGACCTGGAGGCAGGACGTTTCCATCTTCTACTCGTGCATCGCATCGACTACCGACCGGACCACATCTCGGGAATCGGCGATCTCGTCGTCTTCTCGGAGCCCCGGTTCGCCCCGCCGCGGGCCGACTCGCTCCAACTCGCGACGCCCGCGTACTATCGTCGTCAGGAGAATCTCCGTCCCGGCATCGGCGACGACCGCGACGGCAAACTGACGAAGGACGCTGCCCCCTGGTTGGCGCGCAGGCTCGGCGGATCGGCCAGGGACGTGCACGCGAGCATTGGTTTCGTGTCCGACAGCGAACCTTGGGTCTATTGCGCCGCCCACTACCGGGGGACCCGGGATCTGCAGCGCCTACGGGCCCGATTCGCCGGGTACGACTACACCGCGACCACCGCAATCGTGGACGCCGACGACTTCGCGATCCGTCTCGGCATCGACTTCGCATTGTCCTTCGACAACGCGAAACATGCATCGCTGAGTGTCCTTGAAGCCGCCGTGTTGGAACAGGCTCGATATTCCACATCGCTCAAGCAAGACGGCACCATCGACACGTTCATCCACGTCTACCATGGCCCCGTCCACTACGCGGACCAGTCGGGGGTGATCGAATCGCAGGACGACTTCGCCGCCCCGGTCGGGGGGTCGAAGGCGTGGTTCGCGAAGAAGACGGATCTGGAATGGCAGAGCGAATACCGATTCGCAGTCGGCACCATTGACAGACCGGTCGAACCAAGGCTCCGCATTCCCGTCTCGCCGGAACTACGCGAACTCACACGCGCACTCTAAATGGGTCACGAGGAAGGGTCGGCCCGGCTCTGTGGTCTGCTTTGCACGGCGAACGCCCGCGGCACCTGCACGACGATCACAACCCTATGTTCTGAAGTCCGATTTCGAGACAAGGACCTTCGATTGACGTAGTTTCGAAATGCGGCGACACTCGGCACCGGTGCCGAAGGCTTGCCCCGAACGGATCCGACGCCGCCCCGCTAGTTCGGGTTGGTCGGAACGCGCTCGCAGCAGCGCAATATCCCGCGTGTAGCGCCCGCAGCGCATTCCCCAGGGGCCGACGGTGGAAGCAGACGAAGACGAACTGCGAGTCACTGCTCCCGCGCCACCTCCGGCGGCGGCCACGGCCCGACGCCACGCACCGGCGCGGTGGACAGATTGGTCAGGTGCCCGGTCGGACTTTCGAGCAGGCTCATGGCGACGATCTCGCGGTCCGCCCCGATCTCGAGTTGCCACTCTCCGGCACCGTCTCCCAGCGACCCCTCGAAACCCGCCCCGCCCCCTTCCAGTTCCTGCGCGGTGAGCGTCCTCGACGCCTTCGCCGAAACTGCGACGGCGATCTCCTCCGTTCTCAGCCCGTTCCCGTCGATCCCGACGATGGTGACCTCCGCGTCCTCGTCCCCCGGATTCGCAAGGCGCAGGCTGCTCACCTGGTTCACGTTCGACGCGGGATTGAACACCGCCGCCCTGTGGCTGTGGATGCGGCTCGGAGCCGCCTCGTGCATCGTGGTGACGAAGCCGTCGTCGGTGCGGACGTACACGCCAGGACGTCGAGCTCCGACTCGCTGGTCAGTTCGGGACGCCAGTCGCCCACACCGGAACCGATGCCGGCGGACAGTCCCTTCGCCGCGTTGCCGTCCTCGAGGTCGTCGGAGTTGAAGTGGGCCGTCTCGGCGCCGAGCGACAGCGTAACGGGACCGTACGCGGTGCCCTCGTCGTCGTAGGCGACGACGCTCACCTCGGCGGCTTCGTCGGTGAGGTTCGCCACTCTCGCGAATCCCTGCCGCGCCTCGGCGGTCTTCGACGGGAACAGCGGTACGGCGTGGGTGCCCCCGTACTCGTTGCGGGGGACGGTGGACAGGTTTGGTGAGGTGCCCGGTCGGACTCTCCAGAAGGCTCATGGCCATGACCCGGACGTCCCTGTCCGAATACGGATCGTCCGCGCGGTCGGCGTTCTCCACGAACAGCCGCCACTTCCCCCTGCCGTCGCCGAACGCGCCTTCGAAGTCGCCGCCGCCTTCCTCCAGTTCCTTGGCGGTGAACGTGCGGGCCGCATTCGGCGGAACCGCCACCCTGACCTCCCCGCCCTCGACGCCGCCGTCGTCGACGGCGGTGACGACCACTTCGGCTTCCTCCCCGGAGTCGTTCACCAGCCGGAGCATGCTGACCTGGTTCTCGTTCGAGCCGGGATTGAAGAAGGACGCCCGGCGGCCCGCCCTCGACGCGGGCATCTGGTCGTGCATGGAGGTCAGGAATCCGTCCTCCGTTCGGACGTAGGCCAGCACCTCGATCTCCAGCGGGCTGGTGAGTCTGAGCCGCCAGTCGCCTCGCCCGATCCGACACCGCCCGACAAACCCTTCGCCGCGTTGCCGAGTTCCAGGTCGTCCGAGTTGAAGTGCGCGGTCTCGCCTCAGCAACCGGTTAGACGACCTCCACCCACCGCATGGCCGTGGGGATCACGTTGTCGTAGTCGGCGGACGTGGCTTCCCCGGTGAATGCCTCGACTTTGGCCGGGCTCACGAAATGCCTGAAGTTCCGGAGTTCAGGACAACTAGACCCCGCAAGCCCGAATCCGGGCCTCCCTCGCTTCATCGCACCTTGGTCCCGCTTTCCGGCAGCGCCGCTGCTCGTTCCTTCTGGCGGAGTCGCAGGCGGCGAGTTCCGACCGGACGGCTTTGACGGCATCCTTGCCTGAGACCTTGTGACCCACGTCGCCGACGCCGAACTCCTCGCGGACGAGCAGGACATCGGCGATGGAGTACTTGGCCCGAACTTCCGTAACGAGGAGGACCCCTGCTTCGACCTCTTCCGCGCCGAGCACTTCTCCGGTGTCGGGATCCACGAACCCCGAACCCAATTTCACAACTCTCACATAGTCACCCTTCGTCAGTACAGGATCGCCGTAGTTTAGGAACACCCTGGCCCCATCCACGTTGGCGATCTTGACGGGGAACAGCGATATGGTGAGTTTGTTCGCGACGGTTTCCGCCGCATCTATGCTGAGTTCTTCCACGGAGCTCAGAGGCAGACCACGGCAGGGGTCTTCGTCCGCTCCTCCGCTAGCCACGTTCTTCGACAACCTGACGTTCTCGCTGTAGCGTATCTCTCCAGTCCTGCGGTCCACTGTGCGAACGTCCAGACCCAATGTCGCTTCGCATTGCGTGAACAGAAGCTGGCTCTTGCTCTCCAGGGCGACCTGAGTCACCCGTCCGTACAATAGGTAGTCGACACCGCCGAAACCGCCGAGCGAATCGTCACCCTCGGTGATGCCCGATACGGACAAGCCCTGCTCTTCCAGGAGGGTATCCAAGCGACCCCGCTCCATGACTTTGAACTTTCGGGTCTTGTTGATCTGAGTTTCGATGGCCGCCCGCATGTTCTCCGTGTCCCATTGCCTGACGGAACTCTCTATCGGCCAGACCGCGATGACAGGAACCTGTTCCGCCCCGAAGACCTGCGTGGCGGCAAACACCGCCAGAATCGATCCGAATACGCATTTCATATCTTCCTCCCTAGGTATTCCTGTTGTCGCGCATCGCCTCCCGCATCCGAGCCGACCGTGATTGTTGCGAGGTCGCCTACCTCCGGTTCCTCGCCCGAGGACACGGTCGCAGTGGAGAACCTGTCAGTCGTGGCGGTGACCGTCAGTGTTCCGAGTTCGGTGCGGGCACTGCCCAGAGACAGTCCGGTGTCGGGATCGACGAACGAACGCCCCTCGCGGTAGACGGTCAGTCTGTCGCCTTGCTGGAACATGGCGTCCCCGTAGTTCAGATAGACCTCCCCGTTCTCGATGGCCACCACCTTCACCGGGAATATGCTTTCGGTGATGACGGCGGCGACCCTCCGCGCGACGGCCCTCTGCAGCGTGGAAAGCGGAGAGGCATCCTCGTTGGAGCTCGAGAACGAACCCGTTCTCACGCCCCTGCCGGTTTCCAGGCTCAGGTCCACATTCTCGGCGCGGCGAATCTCGCCCGTGTGGGCGTCGACCAGTTTCAGATCGACACCGAACTCGGCCATCGTCTTGACCGAGGCGAATCCTCCTGTGCGGACATTCCTCTCGGTCGTCCCCATGCGGGTTATCGAGCCGTAGACGATGTAGTCGACACCTTCGATGTTCGGGACTGCTCCGGTGGTCGAGAACGCCTCTTGAAGCCCCTGCTCCGACAACACCTCGTCCACGCGGTTGCGCTCCATGATCTTGAAGCGGTTGATCTTCGTCAGTTGCGTCTCCAGCATGTTCTGGAAGTTCTCGGCCTTGGCGTTGGTGTAGGCCCGGAAGTCCCGTTCGTCCACCGACGACTTGATGGCGGTCACGGCGATGACGGGCAGAGCGCTGCCTAGTGCGGATGTGCCGAACACGGCCGTTGCCGCAACGATCGCGGCGAGTGGTCTTGTCACCTGGAATCCCCCAGTCGCACAAGTCCCGACCCCCCGATGGCGTCGGGTCGTGCGTAACGACACAGGCAATGTGAAGTTCCCGGCTATTCGCCCTCGGCCGGGTAGCTACTCCCTGCCGTGGAATCGGGTTGTTGTATTCACCGGGCAACCCGACTTCGCGGGTGTGCCCATGTCGATTACGCATGGGTGAGATTGGCTGCGTCGGCAACGTAAGTCAAGCTCGTCGCCCGCTGGTGGTTTGGACAGGGGGAACGTAGGTGAGTTCCAATGTAGACCGCTTGGGTGTCCCTTGAGCGCCGCCGGGACGCTTCGGGTCAGCCAGCTAGACGACTTGCACCCACCGCATCGCCGTGCGGATGACGTTGTCGTAGTCGGCGGACGTGGCTTCCTCGGTGAATTCCACGACCCTTGTTTCTTCGACGCCGTGTTGCCTGAGCGCCTGGCGGACCGTGCCGATGATGTTGAAGGCATTGCCGTCCTCGACGACCAGTACGACTTCGATGTGCGGAAACAGGGGTTCGAGGTCCATCGTTCCTGCGGTGGTCGGAGCGAAGGACACTAACTCCGCTCGGCCGCGATATCCGCTCTTTCGTCGGGAGCGCGAGTCCGCCTGAATGCCTGCTTCGCCTGCCGGCGCCCGACAGTAGCGGTCCTGTCGAGATCGTTGTCCGGTACGACGGTTGCAGCGGCCTATCGATGCCGTGTGGCCTCGGCGGGTTAGACTGTCCGAGTCCGTGCCGCCGTCTTCGGAGCCCCGCATTGTCCAGGTACCAAACGTTGCGCGGGTACCTTGCCGGACGAATCCGGATTGCTGACGTTCGACCGGATCGAGTAGACCCTGGGCGATTCCCTTGCTTCCCGATGCCTGTCGGCGTGAGGGGAGGACGCACGACCCGGGCGTGGATGACACGGGTCGGCTGGACGTCGGCTGGGAGTTGGATTCGGTCAGATCGGGCACGAGGCAGGTGCGGTTCGTTCGCGCAGGCGGTTGAACGCGGGTACGTGGTGTAGGAGGCGTCGATGGCAGCGAAGGGAAGAAAGAACCCGCCGGGAGGCTGGCTCATGCAGAGGGTGGTCGAGCGCTTCACGCTCGTGACGATGGGCGCTTTCGCTCTGCTGGGGTTCTCGCTGGGCTTCATCGCGCGGGACATGCCGATGGCGGGTGGGGTCGTGACCGGATTGCCCGAATGGGCGACCGCGGCGGCGGGTTGCCTCGTCGTCGCCACCGTGGCCGCGGGCTACTGGCTGTTCATCCGGCGGACGGATTCGACCTGGGCCCGGGGATTCGCGGCGGAAACGACGGGTCGGCGACCGGATCGAGCATGCGCTCGTGCGCAGTGGTTGCGCGTTCGCACACGACGTCAAGGAGGCGCTCGGACAGGACGGCAACGTGGACCACGTGGTGTTGACGCCGGCGGGCGTCTGGGTGGTCGAGACGAAGTCGGCGTGGTTGGACGGGAAGCGGTTCAAACAGGCGCTTCGGCAGACTTCGGACAACGTGCGGCGGGTCCGCGAGAAGCTGGGTACGTCGTTGCCGGTTCGCGGGGCGCTTGTGATCGCGGACGACTCGAAGCCCTACGAACAGGGATTTCGACTGGCGAGGAGAGCCGGTGAAGGCGTTCCGGCTGGTGTCGTTCTGGAGACGGCTTCGGATGGACTGCGACGGGGATGAGGTGGCTCCCACTGGTGAACTGGAAGAAGCGGCGCGGAATGTGTGGAATCTCGGTTCCGCCGGGCACTTGGAGCCTTGACCGCCCAGTCCTCCGCTGGCTCCTTGAGGCGGCTTCAGCGGGCCCCGATCCACGACGCCGACGCTATCGATGGCCGAGGCCGACACGTTGATTCTCGAAGCCGTCCGGGAGCTGCGGCGCAACGAAGCCGCCGAGGAACGCGACCCCGCACGGCAAGTCTCTGGAAGGACATCGCCATCGCCGAGACCCCCGTCACCGAATGCTGCTTCGGCAACGCAGTCGCCGCGTGGAACTCCAAGGAGGAGATCATGCCGTCCAAACAGCGGCACCGGCCCGAGGCGAAGATCGACGCCGTGCAGACGCACTGCACGGCGCTTCAGATGGCGACCGACATCGACGCCGACGAGGCGGGCGAGATCGACTTCCTGTGGTGACTACACCGCTTTTGTCTAACCGCCTCGTAGGAGTGCGAACAGCAATGCGACGGTACTTGCGACTAATGCTTGTGGTAGCCACTCCCTGAATACTCTCGATAGTACCGAAGGAGGCGCTTCAGATAGTGCGTCCCTGACCTGCTCGAACTCCGAACTTGACGCTTGAATACCCAAGGAGTTCTGGTTGATCTGAATCTGATTGACGATAGCACCAATAATGACCCGAGCCTCACCCGATGACAGGCGAATGTTGGTTCGTGGGTCCATTATGGTGTCGTCGTCGGTCATCATAGAAAGAGAGGAATCGTCCGGGTACAGCGACCTTTGGAGCTTGTCAGACAAGGCAGCGGTTTGGTTGCGATGGGAAGCGATGTCCGCAGCTATCACGTCGAACTTTCTTAGGTCCTGCCCGTGTCCGGCATGTTCAGCGGCCCTGTAAGCGCCGCGAACTGCGCCCATGAATGTCTCCAGCTTCATCGTACTGGGAACGGTGGAAATCTCCTTGAAGAGGTTCCGGACGACTGCAATGTTCGCAACTCGGTGGTAGTAGGCAGCTACTCCGTGAGCATCACAGGTGTCTGCGAGACCATCCTCGCGAATGATGAAATCGACATCGCGACTGTGTTCAGTGTGGTCGAAGTAGTACGAGACGATTTCGCTCCGGACGATGTCTCGTAGCCCACGCTCGTAGCTGCTTCGGAACTGCGCCGTTTTAGAGGTCTCGCCGTGTCTACCGACGGGCGTTCCAGTACTGGCCGTGGCCGAGGAGTCCCATAGGTACATCGCTACCCGCCATTGCCAAAGCAACTCCCAACCTATCGCACCTACATGATGGTTATTCTCGCGGGCAATAACGGCGTTCCAGAATGCGTCAGCTGTCAACTCGGTTTCCTCGGCGAGGCTGGCGTAGATTCGTGCCGCCGTTCCGAGGAAAAGCAGGGTGTCCCATCCCCCTTGGTCGAGGGGAGCCCCTTGGACAACAGACTCTATGGATGCAAACAGGCGCTTGGCTTCGCGTTCACCATGGGCGTCGGTGAATCGGTCTTGCGCGCTGTTCAGTTCGTTATTCGCATGTCGTTTCGCCATTGACGAAGCTCCAATGGGTTCAGGCTGAGCAGATTGAGGGGGCTGCGTAAGAAGTGATTGGTCTAGCCATCGCAGCGTAGCACACGGTTGACGACTCCCGCCGAACGGGATGCAAACTGGCTGCATCGGCAGGATTCTCGACGACATCGCCAGGGAATTCGGTCCGCGAAACACCCTCAACAACGTCGGTCGCGTGATCCGCCGTTCGCTGAAGCCGCTCGAGGAGGACATCAGGAACACGACACCGGTGGACGAGGGAAGCCTCCGCGCCTCCACGCGGCTCGCCGTCAGTCGGATGAAGCGGGACTTCACCATCGTCGGACTGGTCGGACGGCGCTTCTCCAAGCGCTCGGGCGCGATCCGTCAACAGGGTCTGGCGGTCGAATTCGGCAACGAGAGGACCGACGCGCAGCCCACCATCCTGCCCGCGTTCAAGCGCCGCTGCCGCAGCATTCTGGACGACGTCGGCGACGACCTCCGCGCCGAGATGCCGAAAGCGGTGAGGCGGTTCACGCGACGCAGGGGAGCGGGAAAGCTGAAGGTTTAGATGGTCCGACCTGTCCTACGCAGGCTTTCTTCGTGCCGAAAGCTGTTTTCGTCACCGGGCTTGAAGGGGTTGTATCCAATGTTGTGGTGTCCCAGGTCGATTGGAAAACTCCGCGCACACGAATGCCGGGTCTTCGGGACGATAGCCCCGTTAGCCAGGAGGATGCACCTTCAGGACTCCGTCGAGGTCCTCGCCCGGACCTTCCGGGCACCGGAGCAGGGGTTTCTGGTCCTCGTCGTCCGTACCTTGGAACTGATCGCGCGGTTGAAATTCCGGGTCGCCGCTCTTCGCTTTCGACCCCTGCAGCCACCCCAGTTTGATTTGCCAAGTAAGATGCTGCGAACCCACGCGATATCGATTGCCTTTGCCGACTGCGTTGCGTGCCGCTGGGCACCACCCGAGGTTTGCGGTTGCGTCTTCGCTGATCGACTGTTTTCCCGTTTAGAATCGTTGTCCACCAAGGCTACGGCAATGTGCGATGAGCGACTGGTCGGTCAAGTTCGAGGGTCCGGCAACGGAGAACGGCAGTATGGCCGTCGAAGACGTCGTGACGGTGATGCAAGCGGCAAGCAAGTTGGCTAAGCGGGCCGCGTCGACGATCCACGGCAGAGACCACGGCTTGGAAGTGCGGGTCTTTGCACCGCAGCGAGGCTCACTCGAGCTGGTGTTGGAATTCGTTGCCCCCGTGGCGACGAGTCTGATCGCGGGCCTGTTAGTAGAATACGTCAAGCGCAAGCTTGCAGGGCCTAGAGGTGACAGGGAGGAGCGGGACGACGATCCAATCGAGCGGTTGTTGCGGAGCAAGTTGGCCGACCGAGCCTTGGCAGAACTGACCTCGCCCTTGGGGCGCGAAGGCATACTGAGTATGCGGTTGACCACGAGAGGCGGGGACACGCTCGAAATCACAAGAGAGGAAAGACCTCAACTCGATAGGGGCGACCGGATCTGGGAGGAAGAGACGGAAACCACTTTGAGGGTAGTATCACCCTCGTTCGTACGGGGAAAATGGCGACTCGCCGAAGGTCGCAACGAGATCAGCGCTCCGATCACGGATAGAGCCTTCAACGAACGGATTCAAGCTGGTACAGAGACGTTCGCGAAGGGCGACCACTTGGAGTGCCGCGTGGCTAAGTATGTGGTAACTAACACTCGTGGCGAAATGGTGAGACTCGAGTACGAAGTGGTCCACGTCTATCGACACATCCCCAGATGAACGGTGCAGACGGTCGCCCGGATGGCGGGGAAGACCGACAGAACATGAACAGTTACTCTATTCGGCAATCTCGCACAAAAATGGGGAACGGCCATGAGACGGCTCGTAGTTGTGTGCGCGGTCGCCGCAGGTGCGTTGTACGCCCAGGAAGCCGCCGAAATGCTGATGATGATGCGCACAGGGCCGGTGGAGACCGCCTACGATCTCGGTGTAGCGTCCGCCACCGCCGAGCTGTATGAGTACATGCAGAGGAACGGGTTGATGTCCGACGAAGACGCCCTTGAGGCGGCGGCTGTTGCGGCAGACGGGCTGCGACGGGCATGTGGTCAAACCGCCGCGCTAAAGGGTCTCGGTGCGGCTGTTCGCTTGCGAGTCATCGCGAACGACTCCGTGGGTACAGGGAGCCCGGAAGGTGACCGGGTCGCGCTAGCTGCATTCGAGGTGGGAGTCGCACGTCTTGAGGAACTGGGGCGGGAACTGTGTTCCCTTGAGACAGAACCCCGTGAGGACAGGCAGCGGTAACGGAGGCATCCGAAGACGGTCTTGGATCCTACCCCCGAAGCTCGGCTTGCACACACACTGGCAAAGTCTAAGCACACCAAGTTGGCTTCGATGGTCTCGTGGAAGCACGTTCCCGGACATTCTGTCGATATTGACGGTGCGTCTGGACCTGCTCATCATGGCGAACGCGCACGCGCTCAGGTTGGTCCCTTCCATTGCCGGTACTTGAAGAAAATCTCGGATCGTTCCTAGCTTGTAGGCCAACCGGCGGAACGGTCCGTCGATCTTCAGATCGTACCGGGCGAACTCAATCAGGCGCATGAGAGTCGCGTCGGTCGCGCCCAACGAGTACGCCACGATCTCGACATAGCTATCGAGTTCTTCGGCGTCGTTCAAGATGGACAAGTACGAATGCAAGTGGTCAGCCATCGTCTTTCCGAAAAGGTATCGACCCAACTCGGCGCTCCTCTCAACCTCACGCCTTGCCTCCTCGAACCGAACTAGAGGTTCGTCGGCTTCGGAAACCCCTTTTGTGTGGGCGTCGTAGTCGTAGTCGAGTGCCACCTTCATCTGGTGGATCGCCTCGAGGAGTCGTTCGTACGCTTCCTTCTTGGTCTGCCAAACCGCCTCCCGGCGAAAGCGGGGCAACGCCAGCAAGAACGTGAGAAGGACGGCGACGAGAGCCGTACAGGATGCGACCAGTGGTGTCCAAGCAGGCATCCAAGGATTGCTTTCAGCTGCGGCGCGAGAGGCTACTGGTCGTTCACAAGACGAGTCAATGCCACGATTCGTTGTGTCAAAGCAATTCAGAGATGTCCCCTTCTCTCCAATGCAGAGATGTCCCCCACTTCGGTAGCGGTTGATATTAGCTGAAATACCGATAATATGATCGGTATTTCAGATAGGAGAACGCGCCATGAATCCCGTTCTCGAAGCCGTACTGGGCAACCGTACGGCAGCCTGGGCGCTGCTGTTTCTCGCCGCCTACGGTGAAGGGCACGCCAACCGCATCGCAAGGACCTACGACATCGCGGTCAGCATGGTGAGGGATCAGCTCCTGCGACTGGAAGCCAACGGAGTGCTGGTAAGTCGTGAGGTCGGTCGATCTCGGGTCTTCCAGTTCAATGATCGCAATCCCACGGCGCGCAACGTCCGCGCGTTCCTGCGAACGGAACTCGATCTGCTCCCCGAGGGTGATGTTGTTCGCTATTTCCGCCAGCGCCAGCGTCCTCGCCGGACGGCGAAGCCGATGTGATGACCATCACGCGCGAGACGACGTTGGAGGAACTCGCCGCGACGATCAGCCAGGCATTGGAGGCGGCTGGTGTTCGGGCGACCCTGTCGGGCGGCAGCGCCGTGTCGGTGCATGGGATGAACGAGTACGAGAGCGACGATCTGGACTTCGTCACTTCCCATGGCCAGGCGGCGTTGCGAGATGCCATCGAACCGCTCGGTTTCGTTCCGTGTGTCAATCGGCGCCAATTCGAACATGCGGAGGTCGACTGGCTCGTGGAGTTTCCCCCGGGTCCGCTGGCTTTCGGCGACATGGTAGTGGCACACGAGGATGTGCCGGTGCTGGAAACGCGATTCGGTCCATTACGGGTCATATCCCCGACGTTGAGTGTTCTCGACCGCTTGGCCGCCTACTACTATTTCAACGACAACCAGTGTTGGGACCAGGCCGCCGTCGTGGCACGGCATCAATCTGTCGACTGGGCCGTCGTGTCCGCGTGGATTGCCCAAGAGGGACAACCAATGGGAGATGTCGAACGCCTGAAGGTCCGCGCCGGACGTTGAACCGTGCCCTACATCACGACGTGTCCAGGGGATCCACGTCGATCGACCAGCGTACGCCGCTGCGGCGCGGGTCGACGGCATCCAGGCGGTCGAGGGCGGCATGGAGGTCGCGGCGTCGGTGGGCGAGTAGCAGGAGTTGGCTCCGGTAGCGGTCGGCCCGCCGGGCGATGGGCGCCGAGGCGGGTCCGAGGAGTTCGACGCCGTCGCCGTTGAGCACGTCCGCCACTTCGTTGAGGAACGCCATGCCGGCGCTTTCACGGGGACTTTCGGCAAGAACCACGGCCAGCGACGCGAACGGAGGCAGGAACGCGGCCGCGCGCCGCGTCCGTTCGGTGTCGGCGAAGCCGGCGTACCCGGACTCGATCAAGGCACGCAGGTTCGGATTCTCGGGATCGTAGGTCTGCACCCAGACTTCGCCGGGCTTCTCGCCTCGCCCGGCCCGGCCGGCGACCTGCACGATGAGCTGTGCGGTTCGCTCGGGGGCGCGGAAGTCGGGGGACAGGAAACCGCCGTCCGCGTCCAGCACGGCCACCAGCGTGACGCCGGGTAGGTGATGGCCCTTGGCGAGCATCTGCGTACCGACGAGGATCGCGGGTCCGCCGTTCGCGACTGCGGCGAGACTTGCTTCCAGGCGCCGAGCGCTGCGGGTCGTGTCCCGGTCGATGCGGTATAGGGGAACGTCCGGATGCCGGGCCGCCAGCGTTTCCTCGGCGCGCTGCGTCCCGGCTCCCACCACCACCAGTTCGCGGCTTCCACACTCGGGACATTGCAGGGGCGGCGGCCGCCGCCAGCCGCAGTGGTGGCAACGCAACTGGCGAGGGGTGCGGTGGAAGGTGAGCTTCACGTCGCAGTGGTCGCACTGGGCCTGCCAGGCGCAGTGCGAGCACAGCAGCACCGGTGCGTAGCCGCGCCGGTTGATGAACACGAGCACCTGGTCGCCGGCGGCAAGATGGCGGCTGATTGCGCGTTGCAGTTGCGCACCCAAGCCGCCATCGAGCTTCTCGCCGCGGATGTCGACGACGCGGTAGACCGGCAAGGACGTGTCGGCGACCCGTTCCGGCAGGCGAAGGCGTCGGTAGCGGCCGCGGCGGGCGTTCTCGAAGGTCTCGAGGCTCGGCGTGGCGCTGCCGAGCACGACGGGGATGGACAGCGCCTGGCCGCGCTTCACGGCGACATCCCGGGCCGAATAGCGCAATCCCTCGTACTGCTTGAAGGAGCCGTCGTGCTCCTCGTCGACGATGATCACGCCGAGGTCTGCGAACGGCGTCAGCACCGCCGAACGGGTGCCGATGAGCACCTTGTGGAGCCCGCTGGCGCACTTCAGCCAAGTGTCGAAGCGCTGGGTGTCCGTCATCACGGAGTGGAGCGTGGCGGCCGCGCCGAAGCGCTCCGTGAAGCGCGCCGTGGTCTGTGGCGTCAAGGCGATTTCCGGGACCAGCACGAGTGCTTGGCGCCCGCTGACCAGCACCTCGGCGATGACGCGCATGTAGACCTCGGTCTTGCCGCTCCCGGTAACGCCTTCGAGGAGATGGGTCGTCGCACTGCCCAGGGATTCGACAATCGCGGCGACGGCTGTTGCCTGGTCCGGGGTCGGTTCGATCGTGGAAGCCCTGGGTTGGTACGTGGGGGCGATGGGGATCCGGTCGACCAGTCCCTTGGCTGCGAGCGCGGCGGCCGCTTGGCGGTCGATGCCGTGGGCGGCGAGTTCCGCATCCGCCACCTCGCCGAGGTGGCCGAGGCGGTCGAACGCGGCGCGTTGCTTGGGTGCCCGGCGGAGCAGGGCTTCGGCATCGGCCACTTGGGCCACCGGGCGCCACACGGTCTCTTCGGTCTGCACCGCCCGCGCTCCCCGGCGCGCTTTGACCGGCAACAGGGTCTTGATCACGTCGCCGACAGGGTGATGGTAGTAGCCCGCCAGCCAGTGAGCCAGATCGACCAGGTCCTCGGGTAGCAGGGCCTCGGCGTCGAGGGTCTGCTCGACGGGCTTCAACTCGTGCGCAGACGTGGTGCTCGTTCCGGTCACCAAGCCGACGACGCTGGAGTTGCCGAACGGCACCCGCACCCGGGCGCCCGGCATGGGCACCGGTCCGTCCTCCGGGGGCGCGTAGTCGAAGGTGCGCCGAAGCGGTCGCGGCAGGGCGACTTGGATCACCGGGGCGTTGGCGGGCACGTCGTGGTCGGGCTAGTGGTCGGGTACACCTGCAATGATGTATCTACGCATCCACAAGCGTCCAGCCGCTAGGGAAGCTTTGAACAAGTGATTAGCCCCCAATACCATGGACGTAGGGGCGACCCTTGTGGTCGCCCGGGCTCGTCACCGCACGGCGTCCGTTGGCCAAGACGGGCGACCACCACGCGCCCGCCAGGGGGCGCGGTCGCCTCTACGGCTTGTTCAGAGCGTCCCTAGTGTGCCGCGCTATCGGCGCGTGGCGCATCACGATCAGCGCTACCGAGCTACCACCCTAGGGCCGGGAGATACTCGGCACCTAGCCTGTAGCCGTGGTAGATCAACATGGCAGCCGAGCCAGCCATGAGTGCACGAATAGAACGGCGTAGCTTTTTGTCCGAGGTACTACGGTCGAGTGTCTTGTCTGAATCACGACGACAGAGTGACATGCCTGACCAGGACCAGATTTTCACAGAGGTGCTCACTGTCTGGAGCCGAATGGCGCCTCGAAGATCGTAGCAGACATGACGCCAGCATCCCAAAGTGACGCACGCCACGGTAGACGGTAAACGGACTAGAGGCTAACGGCGTCTATAATCCTCGAAGGTCACGGTGCCGCCGCCGCGGCACCAGCGAGAGAGATCGGAGTGACTACCGGGACTGTCGGCAAGGCCATCGCCGTGGCGGTGGCGGAACTGCGCCTCGCGCGCCGTGTGGTGCGGACCTGGGTGTTCGCTGCGCTGGCTCTGGGCATCGGCCTGGTCCTCTACCACGGCTGGTCCGTGGCCGGCACCTTGTCCGGCGAAGCGCCGCCGCCACGGTTCGCACTGCCGGGGTTCGGTGTCCTGGCGCTTTGGATCCTGATTGCGGGGATCGTCTTCCTCGCTTTCGATATCCGCGCCCGGGACGAGCGCGATCGCGTGGCGGAGGTGCTCGATGCCCGCCCCATCTCGAACATCGTCCTGCTGGCGGGCCGGTGGTTGGCGATCGCATTCGCCGCCTGGCTGCCGCTGGCGTTGCTGGCGGCGGTCATCCAGGTCGGCGGACTCTTGGTCGAGTATCTCGATCTTCCCGCGGGCGTGCCCGCCGAGCCGGTCTCGCTGGCCACGTTCGTGCTGCTCGACGCCCCGACGGCGCTGCTCCTGTGGAGCGCTGTCGTCATCCTCTTGACCGCCGTGCTGCGCTATCGGCTGGCTGTCGCAGTGGTCGCGCTGACGTTGCTCGGCATCTACTCGTGGTCGCTGTTCGCGACGCCGCTCTACCTGCTGCCGGTGGTTTCCGGCATCGCGAACCTGGGCCTGCTTGGATCGGAGATCGTGCCGCGTACGGTGTCGGCTGTGGATCTGCTCCAGCGGGGGTCGGTCCTGATCCTGGCGGCGGGGCTCCTGACCATTGCGGCAGCGGCCCTACGGCGGCGCGACGCCAACACGCGATCTTCCGGGCTGGTCTACGGCGCGGTCCTGCTGGCCGTGGCCGTCGGTAGTCTCGGGGCGTTGGTCGGGTCGGTGATCGACCAACGAGACGAGCGGATGGCGTGGCGGCGGGCCCACGAGGCGTTGCTCGCCGAGCCGCGTGTCGATGTCGAACGCCTGTCCGGCACCGTGTCGATCGATCCCGGGCGGGAACTGGCCATCGATGTCGACCTGGCCGTACGCGCGCCCGAAGCCATGCCCGATGTCCTGCGCTTCAGCCTGAACCCGGGCCTCGCGGTGGAGTCCGTTCGCCTCGACGGTGAGGAGGCGGAATTCGCCCATGCGCTGGGGCTGGTGACCGTAACGCTTCCCGCACCGCTTCCCGCCGGCGCACGAGCCGAGCTGTCGATCCGCGCGCACGGCGTGCCCGACCCTCGTTTCGCCTATCTCGACAGCGCCGACTGGGCACTGGACGAGCCGCTGCTCGGCAAGCCGCTGGTGCTGCGCGGCGACCAGGCATCGCTGTTCGATGCGAACTACGTGGCGCTGACCCCGGCGGTGGCGTGGCTGCCCCTGGCGGGCCCGAACATCGCCATGGACGATCCCGGTCGGCGCACACCCGACTTCCACGAGATCGATCTCGCGGTGAGCATTCCGGAGGGCTGGCGGGCGGCGGGACCGGGGCGACTGGAGGAGGACGATGGCTTGCGGTTCCGACCGCGCGTCTCCTTGGCCGAGTTCCCGCTGTTCGCCGGGCGGTTCGAGCGTCTTGCGCTGACCGAGGGAGTCGTCGAGTTCGAACTGCTGCTGCATCCCGCGCACATGGCGAATGTCGAGTACTTCTCTCAGTACGCCACGAGTACCGTTCAGCACATCCGGCAGGGATACGGGTTTTTCGCGTCGCCCGGGCCGGTGGCCTACCCCCACGCCCGGCTGAGCGTGGTGGAGGTGCCCGCCCAGTTGCGCCGCTACGGCTCCGGACAGGTCATGGACACGATCCAGGCGCTGCCCGGTGTGCAGATGCTCGCCGAGCACGGTTTCCCGACCGGCCGGTATTCCGCATGGCCGCGCATTGCGCAGTTTACGGATGAGCAGTGGCTCGAACAGATGCTGTTCAGTGCGGAGGGTTCTGGCCCCCTGCGCGTACCTGCGGTCGGCGGCGCCACGGACAACCTGCTGCCGTTACTTTCGAGCGCCCGGGGCGAGGGTGCGCTCGCGGCGAACTTTCTGCTCGAGACCCTGACCGCCTACTGGGCGCGTGTCCGGCGCCAGGTGGCACCGGGGCACTGGCTGCGGAGCGGTCCGGCCCCCGCGGTGCCGCCCCCGGCGCGCGTGCTCAGCCGACTCCTGGGAACGGGCACCTTCACGTTCGGTTGGTACCAGTTCTTCCCGATGACGTTGGAAGAGAAGAGCGCGGAGTTCTCCTTCACGGGCGTCGACGCCACGGCCTCCGAGCAGGGCGTGGACGTCATGTTGCACAAGGGCACCCTCATCGCCCTGGCCGTCGAGCGGCTGATGGGGCGCAGCAAGATCGGCGAGTTCCTAGCGCTGATGCGGCAGCGTTACGGCGGCGGCACGTTCACCGTGGACGACTTCGTCGCGACGATGACGGAAGTCGATCCGGACATGGGGCCCTACATCGGGCACTACATGCGCGAGATCGCGCTGCCGGGCTTCCTGGTGTCCGACCTTCGCGTATTCCGGATACCCGACGACGCCAACGGCGCGCCGCGCTACCAGGTCGCCGTGGACGTTCGCAACGACGAACCGGTCCCGGGTCTCGCGGGCTTGTATCTGAGGGCCGCTCCGCCGTTGTTCTTCGGGCAGTGGGGAGAGTTCGTCCACGTGCCCGGCAACACGTCGCTGGAACTCGGGGTCGTGATGCAGGGGCCCCCCGAGGAAGTACGGCTCGAGACCTACCTGTCGAAGAACGCGCGGATTTCGCGCTTGCCAGTTCCTTCACCGGACGCCGAGACCATCGTCCCCGAAGAACCTCTCAACGGCGCCCGGCCCAGCGACTGGCGACCGCCGGACATCGGCATCGTCGTCGACGACCTCGATCCCGGATTCTCGTTCGTCTCGCCGCCGGACGAGGGCTTCTGGCCGAGTCCGACGTCGAGCGGCTCGGGCGACGGCGAGGTGTCCGAATACTACTTTGGCGTGCCGGATGGGGTGTGGTACCGCCACGGCGACCCGCTCACCCTGAGTTGGGGAAAGTACCGCCGGACCTTGATGCGCATCGGGGCCGGCGAGGGCAAGGGCAGGGCGGCGTTCACCGCGGACCTGCCGACGGCCGGCAACTGGCGCATCTTCTACCACCTGCCCGGATCTACGGCGAGCGGACGAAGTCCCCCGTCCATTGACGGAGTAGCCGTCGCATTCTGGGCTAGGGACAGCTTCGGCACGTATGACTTCGAGCTGGTCGCCGGCGAGGTCCGCCAAGCCGTGGAGTTCGATGCCCGGACGGCGGTTTCCGGTTGGAACGACATCGGCACGTTCGAACTCCCGGCGGGTCCGGTGAGCCTCGAGGTGTCGGATTCGACCGATGGCGGCGTCGTGGTGGCGGATGCGGTGCGCTGGCAGATGGTGGCTGACGCCCCGTGACGTCCGTCGTCCGCAAGCGGTTGTATTCGCCCTTCCCCGCGACTAGACTGCGCGCCCCGTTGACCGGCTGACCGGATTCGATGAAGGCAGACATCCATCCCGAATACGGCGAGATCACCGCGACCTGCAGTTGCGGCAACGTGATCAAGACCCGTTCGACCCTCGGTCGCGACATCCATCTCGAGGTGTGCTCCGCGTGCCACCCGTTCTACACCGGCAAGCAGAAGATCGTCGATAGCGGCGGTCGGGTGGAACGTTTCCGGCGACGGTTCGGCGACCGCTCCTCCACCTCCGCAGAATAGCGCCGCGCCGTCCCGCCCGTGAGCCACTGCGGGCGCTTCGAACTGCGTCGTCGCTTAGGAACCAAGACCGCTGGACGCGGTCGAAATCGGTGGTAATCTCCGGGCGAGGGTCAAAGAGGACTCTGAGCGTGTTTGTGCGCGCCACGAACTACACACGGACCCGCCCGATGGTGCGACCATCGGGAGCTGTACGTCTTGACCGCATGATCCCGATTGGCCGGTTCCTGGTGCTCGTTCTGGCGGTCGCCGCCGTCGGCTCGGCCCAACCCGTCCAAGCCGGTGCCGGGCAGAAACAGTTCGAGGAGTGGGAGGAGATGAACGCCTTCTACCCCGACGAACGTTGGCAGCAGTACATCGATGCCGTGGGCCAACGCATACTCGAGCATGTGCCGGTAGGCAACCACGAGTTCGACATCCGTGTTTTCGATGATCCGAACCCCAATGCCGCAGCGTTCGGTGACGGAAGCATCTACTTCTCGCGAGGGATATTCGCCCTTTTCAAGTCGGAGGACGAAATCGCTTCCGTCATGGCCCACGAGATCGCCCACGTCATCGCAAGGCACGTCAGCAAGCGCATGACGACAAGACGCTTGGGCAAGGCCGTGGGTTGGCTGACCGCGAACGCCACAGGCCGCCGCGAGCTGTGGGATCTGGCCAATGTCAGCGCCGCCGCGTTGGACTCGGGATACGGGCGCGAGCGGGAACTGGAGGCCGACCGGATGGGTGGCGAGTGGATGGCCCGTGCGGGTTACGACCCCATGGCCTCCCTGGACGCCTTGCAGGCCCTCAAGGACTTCGACACCTACTACGTGAAAGTCACGGGGAGGTCGATCAGGTATCACGGCGTTTTCGCCTCCCATCCAAGGACCGACAGGCGGTTGCACAACATCCTGGCTCAAGCCCAGGAACTGATGCCGACCGAGGTGCCCGAACCGGTCGGCGACTTCTGGGATCTCATGAACGGGCTTGCGTACGGCAACGAGGCGGCGCGGGGAATCGTTCGCGACAACATCTTCTATCACGGCGGCATGCG
This sequence comes from Gammaproteobacteria bacterium, assembly GCA_009839505.1. Lineage (GTDB taxonomy): Bacteria > Pseudomonadota > Gammaproteobacteria > Pseudomonadales > Azotimanducaceae > VXYL01. The sequence continues at coordinate 39,503 of VXPO01000105.1, read as the reverse complement.
CATCGCGATCGAGTTCCCCAAGGACTGGCAGCTGCGCTATTCATCCGCCCAGGTAAAGGGTTCCGCACCGGGCGGCGCGGACGAGGCTTCGATTGGCGTCACGCTGCATGCCCCCGCCAAGCGGAAGTCCCCAAAGAAGTACGTCACGGACGTGCTCAAGCGCGACGATGTAACCGTCGGTGAGGAACTGGAGATCAACGGCGAGCCCGCCTTCATCGGCGAAGTCGATACCACCGACTCCAACGTGCAGCTGCAGTTGCTCGGTTTGCTCTACGGGCGAGACATTGTCTACATGTTCAAGGGCGAATGCGGGCCCAAGGGCGATCCCGAGAAGCTCCGCGAGGCGCTGCGGGCGACCATGGGTGGATTGCGGATAATGAACGCGGACGACCTGAAGGTGGCTAACAGCCGACGGATCAAGGTCATCGTCGCCGAACCTGGGCAGACCTTCGCAGAACTGGCCCGGCAGAGCGCGTTGACCGACCATGCCGAGCAACTGCTGCGCGTCTTGAACTCGGCCTACCCCAATGGCGAACCGCGCGCCGGGGACTACGTCAAGATCATCGAGTAGAGTCGGCGGCCCATTTCGCGGCCGCAACGCGCTCCGCACCTGCAAGATCCTGCAGCAGCGGGAAGTAGATCTCGAAGTCCTCGGCAAGCCGGCCGATGTCGTCGTTCAGGACGCCGTGCAGGGCACCGCCGAGATGAGGCATCCGCAACCTCTCGAGTACGTGTTCCATGGCCCGCAGAACGACTGCAGGGTCGGCATAGCGCTCGAGCAGGTTGTTCTCGACCATTCGCTGAATGAAGGTCCTGCCCGGGGCAGGAACCATCGGATCGAACTCGGCAATGGCCGCATGGACCCGGTCGATGAACGCATCGAGCGGTTCGTTCGCGTAGCGCGGCCAGCTCCGCGCCAGGCAGTGGTCCGCGACGATGTCAAGCAGCACCGGCGCGACGCGACGCAGGGCAGGGGCGAAGCGTCGGACGCTCGCCTTCATTTCGGGAAGGCGGTTGGAATGGGAGTCCACGCGGCGGTGCAGGCGGATGCCGGCGCGCAGCTCGACAGGGAGCGAGTCGGGAATCGGCCCCTTGACGAAGTCGCCGAGGATGCCGCCGGCGAGGAATCCGGCTCGCGAGGTTCGCGAGGCTCGCGAGGAAGGTGGCTCGTCGACGTTCTCCGCCCGTCCAGCCGACCCGTCGGCGAGCAGGCAATGGGCGAGGAAGTTCACGGCACCTCGAGCTGTAGGAACTCTTCCAGGTACTCGTCGAACGGCATGCGGTCCGCATCCTCCATCAAGGCCTGGTCGGCGATGGACTGGTCGCTCATGGCGATGAACTCCGCGTACCGGGGCGGACTCAATGGACGTTCCTCGAAGAACCCGCGATGCGCGGCGGATTGGTTCATGGCGAAGCGGAAGAACGGGATGCGCTGGTGTCGCAGGGCGTTCAGGATTCTCGCCGACGGCGTCAGTTCCTGCTCCTCGGCCTTGCGCCGCTGCAGCTCCACGGACGCCGCGTGTTCGCCGCCCGAACAAACGGCGTCGATTTCACCGGCCACTTGGTCGCATTGCGCCAGCAGTTCTCGGGCCCAGTCGGCGAGTGCGACCCGTCTGCCTTGGCGTTTCAGCTCGAGCCCCGGTTCGCGACCCCGTTCCACCACGGCGAGCTGGTTGGCGACCATGTCCTCGGACTCCGGCCGGCTGTCTGGCGGACTGTCGTTCAGCAGGCACAACAGCAGGAAGACATCGAGGAAGCGACAGGCGTCGGCGTCGATGCCGAGGCTCAAGAAGGGGTTCAGGTCCACGCAGCGCACTTCGACGTATTCGACGCCGCGGCCATGGAGTGCTTCCAAGGGTCGTTCACCGGACACCGTGCGCCGCTTTGGCCGGATGGAACCGTAGAACTCGTTCTCGATCTGCAGCAGCGTGGTGGACAACTGGCGGTAGGCGGTGCCCACCTTGACGCCGACGGACTCGTAGTCGGGGTAGGGCGTGGTCAACGCCTCGCGCATGGTCGCGGCGTACTGCGCCAGGCTGTTGTAGGAGATGTGCAGCGACGACTGCGCTTCGCTCTGGTAGCCCAGCCGGCCCATGCGCAGCGAGGTCGCATGGGGAAGGTACATCGTCCCCTCGTCGAACTGCAGGAGACCGCCGGTCGCACCGCGAAGGAAGGATCTGCACACCGCGGGAGAGGCGCCGAACAGGTAGATCAGCAGCCATGAGTAGCGGCGGAAGTTCCGGATCAACCCGAAGTAGGCACGCGTAACGAACTCCTGGTCAGCGGTCTCTCCCTGTGCTGCAGCCAAGGCGGGCCAAAGAGCCTCGGGCAGCGAGAAGTTGTAGTGGATGCCGCTGATGGTCTGCATCAGGCGACCGTAGCGGTGGCTTAAGCCGAGCCGGTAGACGGTTTTGGAGCGACCCGCGTTCGACGAGCCGAAGCGGGCGATGGGAATGTCCTCGTCCGGCCCGAGAATGCAGGGCATGCTCGATGCCCAGAGCAGTTCCTCGTCGACGTTGGCGTACACGAACCGGTGTACGTCGGCGAGTTCGGCCAGCGCGGCATCCGCGCTAGGGTGAACACCAGTGATGAGTTCCAGTTGGGCTTCGCTGAAGTCCATCGTGATGTGGGGATGGGTTAGTGCCGAGCCGAGCTCGGGCGGATGCCGCGTCCTCGCGAGTGCTCCCGAGGGAGTGACCCGGAGGCTCTCCTTTTCGATGCCGCGGTGCAGTGCACCGAGTTCGGCGCGTCCGCGGACGGCCGAGAGTGCGGTCTCGAGATTGGACATCAGACGGGACGGGGACCCGCGGCGATGATCGACGGGTCGACGTCGAACCGGGCGAAGTTGGCGGCGAACTTGGTGGTCAGCGCGACGCGCGCTCGCTCGTAGGCTTCCCTGTCGCTCCACGTGTCCCGAGGGTCTAGCAGTGCCGGGTCGATGCCCGGCGCGCTCAACGGGATGTCGAGGTTGAGTCCGTCGAGGCGGCGCGTCGGTACGTTGTGGAGTTCGCCGGACTGGATCGCCCTGATGATGGCGCGTGTGGTATCCAACTCGAACCGCCGCCCGACTCCGTGGCCGCCGCCCGTCCAGCCGGTATTGACCAGGTACACGTCCGAGCCGAAGTTCGCGACGCGGCGGATCAAGAGGTCGGCGTAGACCCTCGCAGGGCGCGGGAAGAACGCAGCGCCGAAGCAAGTCGAGAAGGTCGCCGTGTACGGCTCGGTCGATCCCACGACGGTCGATCCCACGGCGGCCGTGTAACCCGAGAGGAAGTGGTAGGCCGCCGCTTCCTTCGATAGCAGGGACACCGGAGGCAGGACCCCGCTCAGGTCGCAGGTCAGAAACACCACGGCGTTGGGTTCGCCGCCGTAGTTCTCCGGTACGCGCGCACTTATGTTGGTGCGGGGATAGCAGGCCCGGGTGTTCTCGGTGAGCGACGCGTCGGCGTAGTCGGGCTCCCGGGTGTCGACGTCCAGCACGACGTTTTCGATGATGGCGCCGAAGCGGATGGCATCGAAAATCACCGGCTCCCGCTCGCGGGACAGGTCGATGCACTTGGCGTAGCAGCCGCCCTCCAGGTTGAACACCACGCCTTCGCCCCAGCCGTGCTCGTCATCGCCGATGAGGAGCCGTCCCGGGTCTGCCGAGAGTGTGGTCTTGCCCGTCCCGGAAAGGCCGAAGAACAGCGTCACGTCGCCATCCGCGCCGGCGTTGGCGGCACAGTGCATGGGCAGAACGTCGCTGTCCGGCAGGAGGTAGTTCTGCACGCCGAACATCGCCTTCTTCATCTCGCCGGCGTAGCGCAGCCCCGCCAACAGCACCCGTCGCCCGGCGAAGTCGATCATCACCGTGGCCTCGGAGGCCGTGCCGTCGCGCGCCGGGTCGCAGACGAATTCCGGAGCGTTGGCGACTTCCCAGACCGGCTTGTCGGCGGGGTTGAAGACCGGCGGAACGATGAACAGAGACCGGGCGAAGAGCGAGTGCCAGGCGTACTCGGTGGTGACGTGGATCGGCAGGTAGTGGGTGGCATCGGCACCAACATGCAGCAACGAGCCGAACGTCTCCCGATCCGAGAGGTGAACCTGCACACGGCGCCAGAGGGCGTCGAACACACGCGCCTCCACCGGCAGATTGATCGAGCCCCAGTCGATGAACGGCTCGGTACCGGCGTCGCGGACGATGAAGCGGTCAAGGGGCGAGCGTCCGGTGCGGGCACCCGTCTCGACAGCCACCGCACCGTTGGCGGCGAAGCAGCCTTCGCCCCGGAGTACCGCCAACTCCGCGAGGGCTGCACTGGACAGCTCGAAGTGGCCACGGGAGTCGCGGAAGGTGTCGAAGTCCAGCGCCATGGCGGTCGCCCGATTAGATCGCGGGATTCTACACGACCGAATGGCGTCGCGGCTTACTTTCAGAGTTCAGCGCGGGCCTGACTTCAGACCCTGTAGAGCACGCCGTTGGCGCTTGTTCGGTCGTGTCTTCGGCACGCGGAGACCGGCGGCCAGCATGCGCCGTTCGGCCCGGCGGGAGAAAGGGGACATCCACCCTGCGGGAGAAAGGGGACATCCACCCTGCGGGAGAAAGGGGACATCCACCCTGTGCGGGAGAAAGGGGACATCCACCCTGCGGGAGAAAGGGGACATCCACCCTGCGGG
>VXPO01000105.1:0-34840 GCA_009839505.1 Gammaproteobacteria bacterium | reverse complement strand
GCGGGAGAAAGGGGACATCCACCCTGCGGGAGAAAGGGGACATCCACCCTGCGGGAGAAAGGGGACATCCACCCTGCGGGAGAAAGGGGACATCCACCCTGCAGGAAAATCGGGACAATCACCCTGCGGCCCAAGAGGTGGGTGTCCCCTTTTCGGCCAAGGGTGGATGTCCCTTCCTTCGCCCTCAAAAGGTGGGTGTCCCCTTTTCGGCCAAGGGTGGATGTCCCTTCCTTCACCCTAGGGTGGATGTCCCTTCCTTCAAGATCCTTTCAGATGTCAGCGCGGGCCTGACTTCAGACCCTGTAGAGCACGCCGTTGGCGCTTGTTCGGTCGTGTCTTCGGCACGCGGAGACCGGCGGCCAGCATGCGCCGTTCGGCCCGGTGGCGCTCGCGCTTGTCGATGGACTCCGCCGTCTCCTCGTAGAGCGTCGCGGCGATGCTCGCGCTGCCGCGACGAGCGGAGATCGCCACGACGACCACCGTTTGCTCGACTTCACCGCGGGTGACGGAGAGGGTGTCTCCGGGTGCGACCTCCTTGGCGGCCTTCACGCGCGCGCCGTTGAGATGCACCTTGCCGCCTTCCACCGCGGTCTTGGCGAGATTTCGCGTCTTGTAGAAGCGCGCCGCCCAAAGCCACTTGTCGAGCCGAAGCCGATCGGAACCATCCATGCTCCTTATACTACCGACCATGTCCGACGAGTTGATCGACATCGCAAGGCGTGCTGGGGATGCCATCCTCGAGGTTTATGCCGGCGAGTTCGATGTCGAGACCAAGGCCGATGCCTCGCCGCTCACCGAGGCGGACCGCCGCGCCCACGAGATCATCGTCGACGGCCTGCGCTCGTTGACCCCGGATCTGCCCATCGTGTCCGAGGAATCGACGCCGCCGCCGTTCGCCGAGAGGCGGCAATGGCTGCGGTACTGGCTGGTTGATCCGTTGGATGGCACCAAGGAGTTCATCGAACGCAACGGCGAGTTCACGGTCAACATCGCCTTAATCGAGGCGGGCGAACCGGTCTTCGGCGTCGTTGGCGTTCCTGCGAATGGTGCCGTCTACGTCGGCGACTGTCGGGAGCGCCGAGCCTGGCGGGTAGATGGTGAAGCCACAACGACCCTCGCGACGAGGACGATGACGGCCGATGCGGTGGCGGTGGTTGCGAGCCGCCGGCATGGCGGCCAGCGGCTCGAGCGCTATCTGGAACGGCTGGAAGACTCGTTCGCTGTCCTCACGCGTGTCCACCTGGGCAGTTCGCTCAAGTTCTGCATCCTGGCCGAGGGTGGCGCGGATCTCTATCCACGCCTGGGACCGACCTCGGAATGGGACATCGCCGCCGCCCAGGCCGTGCTGGTCGCGGCGGGCGGCGAGGTCAGACGCCTCGATGGCGGTCCGCTGGTCTACAACACCGGTGAGTCGTTCCTGAACCCGGACTTCGTGGCCGTAGCGGATCCCGACTTTCCTTGGCGCGACAAACTCACGTAGCGCCCCAAAGCCGTCACCGGCCGCGTCTGGGACAAGCTCCGCCCTCACGGGGCTATACTCGCTGGCTTTTGCCGTTCGAGGAAACAATGGCCGAGACATCCACCCGGCCGCGGCCCCTGCCGCAGCCAACCCCGGAGACGCAGCACTTCTGGGACGGAACCAAGGCTGGCGAGTTGCGCCTTCAGCGCTGCAACGACTGTGGCCACGTCTACTTCCCGCCGCGGCCGCTGTGCCCGGCGTGCAGCTCGAAGAACGTCGAGGTGTTCGCCGCGAGCGGCAAAGGCAAGCTCGCGAGCTACGTCATCAACCATCGGCCGCATCCGTCCTTCGACGGTCCCTACGCCATCGCCGTGGTGGAACTCGACGAGGGACCGACCATGCTCTCCAACATCGTCGACTGCGAGCAGACGCCGGAGGCACTGGTCCTCGACATGCCGCTCTCCGTGACCTTCGAATACCACGGCGACATCGCCATTCCCCTGTTCCGGCCAGCGGGGAGCGCGTCATGACCGTTGCCATCGTCGGTGCCGCCGAGACCACGGAACTCGGCAGGATTCCCGGCATGAGCCAGATCCAGCTTCATGCCGACGCCGCCCTCAACACGCTGGCCGACGCAGGTCTCAAGGCCAAGGACATCGACGGCGTGGCCACGGCCGGCGAGTCGCCGGTCGGCATCGCCCACTACCTGGGCATCGCGCCGCGGTGGGTGGACGGCAGTTCCGTCGGCGGTTGTTCGTTCATGCTGCACGTGCGCCACGCCGTGGCCGCCATCGAGGCAGGCTACGCCGAAACCGTGCTCGTCACCCACGGCGAGAGCGGTCGGTCCGGCATCGGTCGTGGCGGTGGCGGCGGTGGACGGGGATCGCTGTCGGCGCAGTTCGAAGGTCCCTACGGTTCCATGGGGCCGACCACCATGTTCACCATCGGCGTACTGCGCTACATGAAGCGCTACGGCATGTCCCACGAACAGTTGGCGATGGTCGCCGTGGTGCAGCGCGAGTGGGCGGGCATGAATCCCCGGGCCTCCTACCGCGACCCGATCACGGTGGACGACGTCCTGAACTCGCGCATGATCGCCTATCCGTTCCATCTCTTGGAGTGCTGTCTCGTGACCGATGGCGGCGGAGCCCTGATTCTCACCAAGGCGGAACGCGCCCGGGACTTCCCCGCCAAGCCGGTCTACATCCTCGGCAGCGGCGAGAGCGTGGAGACGCCGATGGTCAGCCAGATGAAGGATCTGACCAGTTCGCAGGCGTTCCGCATCGCCGGAGGCGACGCCATGCGTTCGGCGGGAATCGGCCACGCCGACGTGGACCACCTGATGGTCTACGACGCTTTCGCCCACCTGCCGATCTGGGGCTTGGAGGATCTCGGGTTCTGCGCTCGGGGAGAAGCGGCGGCGTTCATTGAGGATGGCAACACGCGGCCCGGCGGGACGCTGCCGCTGAATACGAACGGTGGCGGATTGTCCTACATGCACTCCGGCATGTACGGCATGTATGCGCTCCAGGAAAGCGTGCGGCAGATGCGCGGTACGGCGCCCGCCCAGGTCCCGGGGGCAAAGGTCTCGGTCTGCCTCGGCGTGGGCGGCATGTTCGCCGCAAGCGGGTGCATCGTAATGACTAATCAGATGCCGTAACAATCTGATTGTTAACGATTTAGTTGCGTTGGGAGGCAGGGCTTGGGAGTGGCCTCACTAGCCGGGCTGCATGATGAAAGTGTGATCGCCCTGCCGAGGAGAACTACACTGTATCTATGTACAGACCCGACTAGTGAGGAGGCCAATATAGCAAATCGAAAACCCGAATTTGAGAGGGGTTTCAGGCACGATTTTGTAACGTTTTGAAATGTCGAATCACATCAAACGGTTAAGGATTGCGAATCCATTGTTCCTTCATTTTTGTTGGAGGAATCACGGACAAACTGGCCGCCCCCCGTGTCCGTGCATGCGGACGTTGGGATGCCTTCGAGCGAGCGCGACGCCTGCTCGTTGCGGTCCTTTCGTCGGCGAACTCGCGACCGTAGAAGAAGCTCTCGCGCAGGTCGCGAACCGGCCCCGCTCGAGATTGCCCTTCGTCCGCGCCCGGAACGCCCGGCACGATCGCGCGGCGAACTCCCAGTGGGCCGAGAGGCGTAGAACTCCGCGATCACCACCAAGGCCCGTGGTGCCGACCCCACGGCAAGCGTGAATGTGCCCAAGCCCACGCTGGCTTAGGCCGTCGGCGGCGTCTCGAAGCACACGGCGCTGCGATGGTGCCCGACGCCCAACCTGCAGCCAGTTCGGCGTCCAGCCCCGGCTAGTGCCTACCGCCACTGTAACGCGCGTGGACCATCGCGGCTGCCACTACAGAGGTTCCTCGTTAGCTTCACACAGGCCGTGCCACGATCTATATTTCGCCACGGGTCGTTCGGGATGAGGATGGCTTGGGTTTGTCTAGGAGTGAAGTTCGACGGCGCGCGCGGCAATGTCCTCACGTGAGCTTCACCAAGTTGGCGTGGAGTGTGAGATGTTGAGCAACCTAGGCCACGTTTGGATGCATGGCCTTCGGATGAGGGACCGAACCGCAGCCTTACCGGACGAGACGGTCGTCTCCCCGTTGAGCTGGACAGCTACGCGAAGGCTGGCGGACGGCCGACCCGTTGCCCCGGCTTTTCTGCGCGCACAGTCCTTTTGCGCGCGATTGAGTCAACTCGGACCATTCTGTATTGGCCGCCCACGGGCGCAGGGCCTAGCACGTTGTGCCGGCGTCATTGCCGACTGCATGCGGGTGATTGCCTGATGGCTCGGCGATCACGACCAAGAGAGTCGGCCGCCAGAAAGGTCATCGATGGAGTGCTTGCCCGCTTGGGGTGGATCACGGACGAGCGTCGGCAAGACTGTAACGTGTTTACCGAAGGCGCAAAGACTAGGGACCAGAGCAAGAAACTAGAACGTAAACAGCCTGACTACGTGCTCTATGAACAGGGCACCGATACGCCGATAGCGGTCATCGAAGCCAAAAGACCTGGCCACACCTTGAAGAAAGCTGTAGAAGACGCAGTTCGTTTGTATGCCCGTCCCTTGGGCATTGACATCGTCTTCGCGACGGATGGGGTCCTCTGCCAGACGTTTGATCGTCGCTCGAACACAGCATTGTTCCTCGATGGTGAGCCAGTCGTGGAACTATTGGCTCCAAAGATTCTCGCGCGGTTTGCGGCGGCGGGCCCCAAGCTTGTAACACCGACCAAGGTTCGCCAAACGAAGCAACAGTTGATGTCCGTATTTGCTCAGGCCAACGGGCTTCTTCGAAAGGAGGGCCTCAGGGCGGGCTTGGAACGCTTTGGCGAGTTCTCGACGTTGCTCTTTTTGAAATTGATTAGCGAGATTGAAGCGGATCGCGACAGTCGTGGAGAAGCGCGACGGCTTGAGGCGAGATACTGTTGGGAAGCGTTTGCTTCGAAGTCCCCAGCGGAGATGCTTGACTATTTGAATGACACTGTATTGCCACGGCTTGTGCGGTCTTACAACCACAGCGGCGACGTTTTCAACAGACGGTTGTCGATCGCCAATCCAAATACTCTTGCGGCGGTTGTTGCACGACTGTCCGACTTGTCCCTCTTGGATGCCGAGTCCGATGTGAAGGGTGATGCCTTTGAGTATTTCTTGAAGAACTCAGTGACTGTGGGGAACGACTTGGGCGAGTACTTCACGCCACGTCACATCGTGAAGCTAATGGTGGATCTGGTCGATCCTGCGTATATGGAGCAGGTGTATGACCCGTGCTGCGGAACCGGGGGATTCCTCATTGAAGCTTTCCGGCACGTTTCCCGTAAAGTGAAACTGACTAAGACGTCTAGGAGGGTCTTGGAGAACGAGACGATCTTTGGACGCGAACTGACAGGCTCTGCGAAGATCGCGAAGATGAACATGATCTTGGCAGGAGACGGTCACACGCACATACACCAGAAGGACAGCCTGGAGAGTCCCGTGGACTCGGAATATGATGTCGTGTTGACCAATTTTCCGTTCTCTCAGGAAACTGATCATGGTGGCCTTTATGGGCTCGATACGGTCGACGCAAACCCAGTCTTCCTGAAACACGTAGTGGACTCATGTGCCAAGGGTGGGAGAATCGGAGTGATCGTCCCCGAGGGTTTGCTTTTTGCGGATAACCAGCAGTATGAACATGTCCGACGATATGTCGTGGATAATTGCGAAGTCGTCGCCGTCGTGGCATTAGACGAATATGTCTTTAGGCCCTATACCGGGCAACCAACCGCTATATTGGTGTTGAACAAGGGGAGAGCAAGCTCAAAGCCGATTTGGTTCTACGAGGTTCTGGATGACGGGTTCGAGAAAACGACAAGCAAAAAGGGTAGGAAACCCACTGGTGCCGACGACAATGACTTGGTAGTGCTCAGGAGCGTCTGGTCGACGAGGCCGGATGGTGATCAGTCCTTCTTCGTTGACGTTGACACTGTCAGAGAAAATGGTCACAAGCTTTCTCTCAGTTCGTATCGGCCGCTGAACGATGGGGTGGAACGTTCATCTTGGGTACCGTTGGGGGGCGACGAAGGAATTTGCGAGATCCGGTTGGGTGCTACGCCAAGCACTGATGTTGAAGGTAACTGGGAAGGAACGAACGCCTGGGTCACGATCTCTGACATGAGAGATCGTTACGTTACATCCACAGAGCGAACGATATCCGATTTGGGAGTTGCGTCTTCGAGTGTGAAATTGCTTCCGAAGGGAACAGTGCTTGTTAGCTTCAAGCTGACCATCGGTAAGGTGGCCATCGCGGGTTGCGATCTCTATACGAACGAAGCGATAGCTGGATTAGTGCCGAAGGATCATCGAGTCCTGCCCGAATACCTTTATTTTCTCATTCCATCGATTAACCTAAGGCATCACATGCAGCCGGCCGCCAAGGGTAAGACATTGAACAAGAAGATACTAGAGTCGATTCGTGTGCCCGTTCCATCGAAAAAGGAACAGAGGGCGTTCATTAGGAGGATGAATCAGCTTGAGGCGAAGGCGATTGGTTTGCGAGAGGAAGCGCAAGCATTGGATCAGGAGACTGTGACAACAGGTCGAGCATTTGTGGACGCAATGCGGTAGAGAAGGCGACTAGTCGTCTGCTGTAAATGCGATTCGTTTGTACATTGGACAATAGAGTGGATCAGTTTGGCGTGTATGGTGGTCCAACATGCCTCGCCTTGACCCGGACGCATCTGCCGCCTTCGCGCGCGACGGCAATCTGGTTCTGCCGGGTGTTTTCGACGCCGACGAGGTGGCCGCCATGCGCGTAGATACGACTTCGTCCTGGAACTGATCGTCAAATTCATCGCTGACCAAATCGGCGCTGCAGCCGCCGCCTGGAGATCCGGCGACGTCCGACAGCGCCATGAGCGTGCGCAAGATCCAGCCCATCGTCGATCTCGCGCTGGCCCTCCCCAGGTTCTCCAACGACGACCGGCTGCTCGGACCCATGTACGAACTCATGGGGAACGAACCGGTGCTCATGGAGGAGAAGCTCAACTACAAGCAACTCGTGCCGGCGATGGATCTGTTCAACGTGCCGACGGATGACGACCGTTTCTCGATACACAACGACTGGGCCTACTATCAGGTCAACGGCTATCCTCGCGAGATCATCTTCTCGGCCATCACCATCGACGACTGCCACGAAGGCAATGGCCCGATCAGGGTCTTTCCAGGAACCCACGGCGAGCACATCGGTCCCAGACGGGTCAGGAACGGACTGGAGGTGCCGCGCGGTACGGTCGACCCCGCTGCCGCCGTGTCGGTGCTGGCGCCGGCGGGGGTGGTGCTGTTGTTCCACAGTTGCCTGATCCACACCTCCGGCACCAACGCCTCGGGCGCGCCGCGGCGGATGATGATCTACAGCCACTATCCCAAGGCGGCGGGATTGGGCTACGACATCCGCAACGGCCCCAACCGGCTGCGCGAGTCGCCGTGGGAATCGCGTTACCAGCGGCTGAAGGCCGAAGGAGTGTTCGTGGACGCGTTTCGCGTCGCGCCGGAGCACGACGGGGAATCCGGGTAGTGAGGTTCGTCATCTACGGCGCCGGGGGCATCGGCGGCACCATCGGCGCGAGGCTTCACCTCGCCGGATTCGATGTGGTTCTCATCGCCCGGGGGAAGCACTTCGAGGCGATTCGCCGTCACGGTCTTCGGTTCGTTTCGCCGACACGGGACGTGTTTCTCGACGTCCCCTGCGTCGCGCATCCCCGGGACGCCGCGATCCGACCGGACGACGCCGTCATCCTGTGCATGAAGGGCCAGCACACCGAGGCGGCGCTGCGCGACCTCTACGCGGCCGTGGGGGATCAGGCGCGGGTGGTCTGCTGCCAGAACGGGGTCGAGAACGAACGCTTGGCCCTGCGCCGTTTCCCGCACACCTACGGTATGGTTGTGATGCTTCCCGCCGAACACCTGGAACCGGGGGTCGTGGTCAACTTCGCCGAGGGCACGGCGGGCGGTCTAGACACCGGCTGCTATCCAACCGGTGTCGATGCATTCGTCGAGGAACTCACGACCGCGCTCGTCGACGCCGGTTTCAGCTCGGCACCGGATCCCGCGATCATGGGACAGAAATACGCCAAGCTGCTCGCCAACCTCAACAACGCGGTGCAGGCGGCGACCGGCACGGGATCCCGTGCCGTCGCGGCCAAGCTCCGGGAGGAGGCGCTTGCCTGCTATCGCGCGGCGGGCATCGACTGTGCCAACGCCGAGGATACGCGTGCCCGTCGCGCGGACATTCGCGGCGGTGACGTGCCGGGCCACCGGCGTCACGGCGGCTCGTCGTTGCAGAGCATGCTGCGCGGAACGGGCGACATCGAGACCGACTTCATGAATGGCGAGATCGTCCTGCTCGGTCGGCTCCACGGGGTTCCCGTACCCGCCAACACCGTTGTGCAGGAGATCGGCAACCGCCTGGTTCGAGAGGATCTCTCGCCGGGAGACATTACGATCGACGAACTCGAGGCCCGCGTGCTGAAGCCGTAGGGGCGACCCTTGTGGTCGCCCGTCTTCGTGCCACGCACCGGCTGCGGATGGTCGACACGGGCGGGGACAAGCCCCGCCCCTACGGCACCGAGCATCGGCATTTGTTCCCTGCGCGTCCGCGCCCCGGCCCCGGGGGGGGCCGGGAACGCCGGCGGGACAACGGTTTTGGGAGGGGAGGGGGAAGGACTCGTTGTCTCGCCGGCGTTGCACCGGGAGACAACGGCGCAACGACCTAACTGAGCGTCCGGAGACAGTGCTCCGAATCCGCGAGAGCCGCCAGGGTCGACCAGGGGGTCAAACGGCACGCGCGCGGGACGCCGATATGTCGTGCTATCTCATCCATAGGGGCGCGCATTCTACGCAGCGCCAACGCGCGTGCAAGCGATATTTTCGACTTTTTTTCAGCCTTCCATGGGAGGTCGGTGTGGCTGGGCCGGAGGCGACCTCGGCACACAGCGAAGCGAAGTGCCGGGCCGGCTATGGGGCGCTCGTTTGGGGCGGGCCGAATCAGTGTTTTCCGAGCAGCTCTTCGAGTTGCCTGCCGGCTTGAGCCGTGCGGCCTCCGGGCATCGGTATCAACTGCAGTTCCGCCCCCAACGCCGAGCGTTCAGCGAGCTGCTCGGCTATCGATTCCATGGTGCCGATGACCTGGATTTCGCGCACCATGGACTCGCTGATCGCCTCGAGTGCACCATCCCGGTCGCGCTTCTGCCACGCTGATCTCGACGCCATGACCTCGGCTTCGAAGCCGTTGTCGGCGAGCATGTTCCAGTAGAAGTCGCCCATGCGGTTGATGTAGTGGAACAGCGGCTGCCGTGCTGCTTGCCAAGCAGCGTCGTCGTTGCCGCGCCCGAGCATGTAGACGTTGGTGAATGGCGCGATCGTGACCGAGTCCCGCGGTCGGCCGGCAGCTTCCGAAGCATCCGAGAGCGCTTTGCGCAGAGACGCGAACTGACCTTTCGGCCAATGGATAGGGAAGATGCCGTCAGCGATCTCGCCGGTCTGGTGGATGGACTTCGGCGTGATCGCGGCGATGTACATCGGTACGTGGTCGCGCGGCCGGTCGTAGTCGAGGCGGAAACCGCGGTTCATGGTGAAGATGTCGCCCTCGTAGTCGAGACGTTCGCCCTTGATCAGCAGGTTGATGATCTCGACGTACTCGCGTAGCCGCCGCAGTGGCCGGTCGAAGGGAATGCCGTGGAAGTGCTCGATGACCCGGTGTCCCGACGATCCGAGTCCGCACACCATGCGTCCCCCCGACAGCGTCTCCAGCATGGCGAACTCCTGGGCGATCGCGCCGGGGGATCGCGAATAGACGTTCAGGATGGACGTGCCGATCTGGGTAGTGTGCGTGTGTACCGCCAATAGCGTCATCCACGGCAGCGTGGACGGTCCCCACGCCTCACCGGTGGCCACCAGTTCGCAGCCGAGGGATTCGGCGATGTGCACCTTCTCGATCGATTCGCGCCAGTCGCGGCCGACGCCCGCGAGAATTCCAAATCTCATGTGGTGTTCCGCTCGCCTGTGCAACGGCGCACTCTGATTCATGCCGCTCGATTGTGCAAGACGCGACCGCTGTGCGGTCGCCCCGAGTTTTCGCGATGCGAAATCTCCAAGCTGCGCTAAGACGCGACGCGACCGCTACGCGGTCGCCCAAGATTTCGCTCCGCGAGATCTGTTTGGATCGTGACAGACGTGGCCGCTGCGCGGGCGTCGAGGGCTGCCCGAGCTGAAATTGCTATTGTTAATCATTCTCATTAGCACTACTCTTATGGATCTACTGAGATGGGGAGTCGTCGCATGCGACATCGATGGTCTTGGATCCTGGTGTTGGGAGCCACCGCCGCTGGAGCGGACGAGCGTGCGGGGGAAGGCGAGCCGCCCTCGACGGTGCGGTTGGAAGAGGTGACGATCATCGGCACCCGTGAGGAGGCCGGCGGGATCGCCGGTGCGGCACATCGCCTGGACGAAGACACGCTTGCCCGTTTCTCCCATGTCGACGTCCAGCGTATCGTTCGCCAGGTTCCGGGTGTCTCGGTTCAGCTAGAGGACGGCTACGGTCTGCGGCCGAACATCAGCATCCGGGGAGTCGCGACCGAGCGCAGCGCGCGCATAACGCTTCTCGAGGACGGCGTGCTGATCGCGCCGGCACCCTATTCGGCGCCATCGGCGTACTACTTCCCCACGGCAGGTCGTATGGCGTCGTTCGAAGTCCTCAAGGGTCCCTCTGCGATCACCCAAGGTCCCTATACCATCGGCGGCGCATTCAACATGATTTCGACGCCGGTTCCGGCGAGCGACGGCGTGGGCGACGTGTTCATCGAGACGGGCCAGCACGGTACGGGTCGCCTGCACGCCACCTACGGCGGGACCGGTTCCAACGGCTTCGGCTACCTGCTGGAGACCCACCGGTGGATTTCCGACGGATTCCAATCCATCGACAGAAGTGACAACGACACGGGTCTCGATGTGCGCGACTACACCGTCAAGTTCGCCCTGTCGCCACCGGCATCGCCCCATCGGGTGGAACTCAAGCTGCAGTTCGCCGACCAAGTCTCGAACCAGAGCTATCTCGGCCTGACCGACACCGACTTCAGTGCCGATCCCACGCGTCGCTACGGCTTGTCGGCCCTCGACCGGATCGAGACGGACCACGAGCAGGTGATCCTCCGCTACGAGTATGCCGCCAGCGACACCGTACGGCTTGCGGTTTCCGCCTACGACAACCGCCACGCACGCAACTGGTTCAAGACGGAAGGCATCGACTTCGACGGCAGCGCCACCGCCGAGGAGTTCTCCCGCACGAGTTGGTCCAGCGTGGTCCGGGCCGTCAATCGAGGAGCGGGTCTTGGCGGCTTCTCCGCGGTGGAACTCGGCGCGATACTGCGCGGCGAACTGGACACGCCCCCCGGCAGCATCCAGGTTCGCTCCAACGACCGCAGCTACGCGTCACGTGGCGTCCAACTGGTTGCGAACTGGACGCTCACGACGGGCGCATCGTCGCACGCGTTGAGAGTCGGTGTGCGCTACCACGAGGATGAGGAAGACCGCTTGCAGCGCAACAGCGCGTACAGTCAGCGTGGCGGTCGATTGCATCTCGACGACCTCGGTCGCCTCGGCAACGCCGGCAACCGCATTCAGCGGGCGGAGGCCGTCGCCGTGTTCCTTCAAGATCGGATCGAGTTCGGCGATTGGACGCTGACCCCGGGGTTGCGTTACGAGGACATCGATCAGAACCGAATCCGCTACGAGATCCGCGTCGGCCGTACCGCTGACCCGTCCTCCCGGGCGGCGAGCAATCTGCGCAGCACGCGCAGCAACCGGACGCGCGTCTGGCTACCGGGCTTCGGTGCCGCATACCGCTTCGCGGACGGCGCGGTGTTGATCGCCGGCGTGCATAAGGGCTTCACGGCCCCTTCCAACGCGCCGGACGTGGACGCCGAAGAGGCGCTCAACTACGAGTTCGGACTCCGGCTCGGGGATTCGCGGCGACAGTTGGAGGCGGTGGCGTTCGTATCCGACTACGACAACCTGCTCGGCGAGTGCACGTCATCCTCCGGCGCCGACTGCGAGGTGGGCGACGCCTTCAACGGCGATGCTGCCACCGTGCGGGGGCTCGAATTCAAGGCCGCCGCGGAGCTGGCGAGAGACGCCGGCTTTGCCGTTCCGTTCGAGATCGTCTACACCTATATCGACGGCCGGTTCGACACCGACATCGCGGACACCGACTTCTTCGGCGACGTCAGCGCGGGTGATCCGATCCCCTACATCCCGGAGCACCAGCTGCACTCGACCATCGGTGTGCACGGCGATGGCTGGAGTGGGAATCTGTCGGCGAACTTCGTCGGTGCGGTCTGTGTCCGCGCATCTTGCGGCGCTTTCGAGAAGACGGACAAGCTGCTCACCTTCGACGTCGCCGGCCGTTACCGGCTGAACGACTCGCTGGCCTTGTTCGTTCGCGTCGAGAACCTGTCGAACACGGAGAACATCGTTGGACGCCATCCCTACGGCGCGCGGCCGAATCGGAGCAGAACCGCAGCCGTCGGACTGGAGTTTGATTGGTAGCGAAGCACCGGGGACGGCTTTGGGGCGCTACGGGTCGCCCGCCCGCGCGTAGCGGTCCTCGAAGCGAACGATGTCGTCCTCGGACAGCAAGCTGCCGGTCTGCACCTCGATCACCTCCAGCGGTTCGGGGCCGCGATTGGTCAATCGGTGACGGGTGCCGACGGGAATGTAGGTGGACTCGTCGGCCGCAAGGGTGAACTGCTCGTCGCCGCAGACCACCTCCGCTTCGCCCCGTACCACGATCCAATGCTCGGAGCGGTGGTGGTGCATCTGCAGCGAAAGCGCCCGGCCAGGGGCGACGGTGATGCGCTTGACCAGGAAGCCGTCGCCGACCTGAAGCGTCTCGGCATGGCCCCAGGGCCGGTAGTCGGTGGTGTGCACGCGGTGTTCGTCGCGCGATGTTTCGCGCAGCCGTGCCACGGCCTCGGCAACCTGTTGCGAGGCGTCCCGGTCGGCAACGAGTACCGCATCGGGCGTCTCCACAACGACAAGACCCTGCAGTCCCACCGCGGCCACCAGCCGGTTCCGGCCCGACAGGTGGCAGTCTCGGCTGTCGATCGAAATCACATCTCCCTCGAAGGTGTTGCCGGACTCGTCGGGATCTAGGGCACCGGCTAGAGCATCCCAGGTGCCGATGTCGGACCAGCCCATGTCGGCGCGGACCACGATGCCGCGCTTGGTGCGTTCCATCACGGCGCGGTCGACGGACTCGGCCGGACACTCGTTGAAAGCCTCCCCCGGACGGTGGAAGTCCAGGTCCCGGCGTTCCCCGGCGACGGCGACCGAACAGGCTTCATGGATGTCCGGACGGAAGGTCGCGAGTTCCTCCAGGTAGGCGCTGGCGCGAAACAGGAACATGCCGCTGTTCCAGTAGCAGCCACCCCGTGCGATGAGCTTCTCGGCGGTCTCGCGGTTCGGCTTCTCGGTGAACTTCGCGACCGCGGCCGCGCGACCGTCGGCGGATCGCTCCTCGCCAGCGAGGTCCTCGCCCGCAAGCTCCTCGCCCGCAAGCTCCTCCCCCGCAAGAATGTAGCCGTAGCCCGTCTCCGGACGTGACGGTGTGATTCCAAAGGTGACGAGGGCACGGTCGCCCGCCAGCGATGCCGCCCGTGCGACGGCTGCCCTGAACGCGTTGTCGTCGGCAATGTGGTGATCGGCCGGCAGCACGAGCAGCAACGGATCCGCATCGTCGCGAAGGCACCGCATCGCGCCCAGGGCGACCGCCGGCGCGGTGTTTCGCGGTGCGGGCTCGAGGATGATCGCCCCGGGTTCGACGCCTTGCTCGCGACACTGCTCGGCGACGATGAAGCGGTGTTCGTGGTTGCAGACGATGACCGGATCGTCGTGATCCATGCCCTCGAGCCTGGCGAGCGTGTGCTGGAGCATGGTCCCGTCGCCCACCAGTCGTAGGAACTGCTTTGGATAAAGTTCCCGCGACAACGGCCAGAGGCGCGTGCCCGAACCGCCGGCGAGAACCAGCGGCAGGACTTTGCCGGATGCGGGTGAAGCCGCCATTCGTGACCTCTTGTTTGCGTCGTGGCAGTTTGTCGCTTGAGCGTTGCCGTTGGCAACATCATGCACATCATGCAGATCAGGCAGATCAGGTGTAGTGCCGACCGTTACACTTGGCCGCATGGAACTCCTGATCGAACAATGGCTGATCGCCGACGAATCGATCGGCGGCGTGCTCGGATTGGCCGTGGTCCTGTGCCTGATCTACGAGAAGGTCTGGGCATGGCCGCTGGGCGTCGCCTACGTCCTGGTCTCGGTGAGCGTGCTCTACGATGCGCAGCTCTACGCCAACCTCGTGCTGCATTTGGTGGGCTTCCTGCCGCTGAACCTCTACGGCTGGTATCACTGGCTGTTCGGCACCGAGGTCCGCGACGACCTGCCGGTCACCCGGGCACGCGTGTCGACGCTGGCGCTGCTCGGCTTGCTGTGCGCCGGCGGTGCGTTGGGTTTCGGCTGGTACCTGACGACGTGGACCGATGCCGCCTACGCCTACTGGGACAGCGGCATCCTGTTCATGAGCCTGGCGGCGATGTGGCTCACCGCCCGCAAGCAGATCGAGAACTGGATCGTCTGGGTCGTCGTCAACGTCGCCTCGGTGGGCGTCTACTACGCCCAGGGCATCTTGATCTACGTGTTGCTGTACGCCGTGTACATCCCCTTGGCCTTCTGGGGGTACGGCACCTGGCTGCGGTCCATGGGCCGGAGGTTGCAATAGCACCGAGGCTGGGTGAGGCTTGACCGATGCCTTCGTGCTTCGCGTTCCGACGATCCGCAACCGTCCCACTGGCCTTCCTGTTGGTACTGGGGTGCGCGAGGGTGGAGGTGGGTCAAGGCGCCACGTCCGACCCCACAGAGGCGGCACCGAACGATCCGGCGTTGCACAGTCCGCCAACAGGAAGGAACGTCGACTGGTCCGTCTATCTCGGCGACTCGGGCCGCCGCCACTACACCGCCCTCGACCAGATCAACCGCGACAACGTGCACCTTCTGGAGCAGGCGTGGGTGTACCGCTCGGGCGAGCCACGGGGAACGATGTACGCAAGCCCGCTGGTGGTCGACGGCGTGCTCTACGGCCTGTCCCCGCAACTGGTCGCGTTCGCCGTCAACGCCGCGACGGGGGAGGAGCTGTGGCGCTACAACCCGGGCGTCGGTGGTGCGCAGCGCGGCCTGATGTGGTGGTCGGGCCCCACGGGTCCACGCCTGTTCTACACCGCGGGCCAGTGGTTGATCGCCGTGGACGCGCGCACCGGTACGGCGGTCGAGGATTTCGGCGACCGGGGTCGCCTGAACCTTCGTCCCGACACCGGCAGGAAGGGAGCGTTCTCCGTCACGGTTCCGGGCGTCGTCTTCGAGGACAAGCTGATCCTCGGTTTCTCCACCTCGGAGGATGCCGACTCCCATCCGGGCACGGTGCGCGCCTTCAGTGCCGTCGACGGCGCCCTCGTCTGGCAACACGACAACATCCCCGCACCCGGTGCACCGGGGTCCGAAACCTGGGCGGACGGTTCGCTGGAGAAGGCCGGGGGCGCCAACGTCTGGACCGGCATGGCGCTCGACGAGGAGCGCGGCATCCTGTTCGCGCCCACGGGATCGCCGACGCCCGATTTCTACGGTGCTAACCGTCTGGGCGACAACCTCTACGGCAACAGCCTGCTCGCCATCGATGCGCGGACCGGCAAGCTCATCTGGCACTACCAGGTCATCCGCCACGACCTTTGGGACAGGGACAACGCGGCGCCGCCGACCCTGGTCAAGCTCGACAGAGACGGTCGGCGCATCGACGCCGTGGCGCTGACGACGAAGTCCGGCCACCTCTACGTCTTCGACCGCGAGACCGGCGAGTCCATGTATCCGACGGTCGAGGTCGAGACCCTGCCGAGCACGCTGCCCGGCGAGGTGCCGGCGCCCACGCAACGGCTGTCCACCGTCGCCTTCAGCCGCCAGGAGTTCGAGATCACCAACCGCACGGAGGAAGCGCGCAAGTACGTCGAGGAGCAGATCAAGGATTGGGATCAGAGGCCCTGGGCGCCGCCCCGGATCGGCACGGTGCTGTTCTATCCCTGGTACGACGGCGGCGCGGAATGGGGTGGCTCGGCCTTCGATCCGGCGGACAACCGACTGATTCTCAACGCCAACGACGCGGCCGGCATCCTGCGCCTCACCGAGATCCCCATCGGCAGCAGCAACGCCGGCATCTACGCCAAGCACTGCGGCGCATGCCACGGCCAACTGCTCGAGGGCACCGACGCTGCCGGACCGCTGCTCGGCGTCATGGGTCGCCTTGGCTACCGGGAGACCATGAAGGTCATCCGCGAAGGCCGGGGCAGGATGCCGGCGTTCACCCATCTCAGCGACATCGAGTGGCGCGCCATCACAGCCTTCCTGTTCTCACCGAAGCCCGAAGTCGACGAACCGAGCACCGAGTTCGGCTACGTCCACGGCGGCTACATCTACCTTCGCGACCACGAGAACCTGCCCGGCAACTCGCCCCCCTGGGGCACGCTCAACTCCATCGACCTCGCCACCGGCGAGATTGTCTGGAAGGTTCCGTTCGGCGACTACCCCACCCACCCGGACCTCGGCTTCGGCGCTGTCAACTACGGCGGCCCCGTGATCACCGCCTCCGGACTGATTTTCATCGCCGCGACGCCGGATCGGAAAATCCGCGCCTACGACAAGCGGGACGGGACGGTGCTTTGGGAGGCGGAGCTGACCGCGGCGGGATTTTCGACGCCGGCGGTCTACATGGTCGACGGCCGGCAGTACGTGGCGATCGCCGCCGGCGGCGGTCGCATGGGACCACCCTCCGGTTCCGAGTATTTCGCCTTCGCGCTGCCGGAGGACGTCAGCGGAAACTAGGCGATGTGCGGTTGATCGGGTCGGGTGTCACCGAGTTCCCATCGGCAGCAGGTTGCTCGCGTGGCGGATCCGGTGGCGACTACCGGTCCTGTAGATTGCGAGCGCAGCATCTGAACTACCGTTCGTGAACTCGCTCTACCATTCCTGAGTCAAACCGTTGCGCGATGATGAGCGTGGCTAGGTAGTGAGAGCACAACAGTAGATGGACTTCGGTGGACACTGCCACGGGCAACCGAGGTGAATTGCGTGCGACACCGACGGGACAACGCGAGGGAATGAGTCGCGCACTGAGCTCGAGCGCTAGGTCGGTATCGGACATGGACAAGGAACCCGACGGGGAACGGGGAGTGCCGCCTTTGCACGGGTCGCAATGGGCGGATCTTCCTTGGCTGCTTCGTCAAAGGGTATTGCTCCCTGATCGGGTCGCGGGGTACATGCGGCGCCCTGTGCTGGAGGACCGATGCCAGTTGTTGGACTACGGGCTCGTGACGCTCGTCGCCCCAGGCGGTTTCGGCAAGACGGCTTTGCTGGTTGAGCGTTGCTGGCGCTTGCGCGAGTCCGGGACCACCGTTGCTTGGTTGTCCCTGGACGAGGAGGACGGACCGGACACGCTGGTGACCTACCTCGCGCTTGCGTTCGAACAGGCCGGTCTGGCGGCGTTCGAGCGTCGTGAGGGGGACGACGACATCGGCTCCGGCGACGGCTCCAACTCGAAAGCGGAATACCAGGTCAACCTGCTGATCGGCACCATCGAACGCCACGGCCGTCCTTGCCTGCTGGCCCTTGACGAACTCGAGCGTCTCACGCAACCAGACGCCATCGCGGCGCTCAACCTGCTTCTTCAGCGTGCGCCACCGAACCTCCATTTCGCGATTGCGTATCGCGAACTGCCGCCAGGACTGGACATAGCGATGTTCATCCTCGAAGGCAGAGGCACCACCGTGACCGTGGAGGATCTGCGCTTCTCGAAGGGAGAGGTCGCCGCTTTCTTCGATACGTGGCTGTCGCGTCACGAGTTGGACGAGATCGCGGAACGCTCCGCGGGATGGCCGCTGGCGCTTCGAATCTACCGCAACGCCAGGCAGCAAGGCGCCCGTGAGGATGTCGGCGGCGACGCTGTCGCGGCGTGGATCGAGACACGGCTGTGGCGTGGGCTCTCGCGCGAGGATCGCGATGTCGTTCTGGACATGGCGCTGTTCGACTGGTTCGACGCCGAACTGATGGACGAGGCCACGGGAACACCCGGTGCGGCACGACGCGTCGAGTCGATACGATCACTGACGGGATTGCTGCAGAGGAATCGAGAAGAGCCGCCCAAGATGCGGCTTCATCCGCTGATCCAGGAGTACTGCGCGGCACGGCAGTCGAGGGAAGCACCGGACCGATTTCGAACGGTTCACGCCCAGATCGCTCGGGCTCTCGCGCGTCGAGGCCAGGTGGATGACGCGTTGCGCCACGCCGTCATGGCCAACGATCCGCGGTTGGCGGGGGAAGTCGCCGAAGATGCCGGCGGCATCAGATTGGCCTTGCGGGCGGGTTTCGAGGTGTTGCGCAAGGTTGTTGGCATGCTGAAGGCCGAGACCTTCGACATGTATCCCCGTGTTGCCATCGGCCGCTGTCTGGTGCTTGCGATAACGGCGGACTTGCCGCGCGCGGAGCGACTGTACCGCTCGATTGCCGCGGCAACGTCGGACTTCACCCGTGATCGGGAAGGTGGTGACGATCGAGCGCTGGTGGTCGACCACTTGCTGTTGCAGGGCATGCTGTTCTCAACGGGGTGCAGGCTGCGCGGAATGAAGGAACTCGGCCAAGCCGCGAGAGCCGCGGAAGTGGCGGCCGGGTCGGATCTCGACCCCGCTGCCCGCGGCATGTTCAGCTTCGGATTCGGACTGGTACAAAGCCACGTCGCCGAATTCGACGGAGCCGTGGAGTGTATGGAGCGTGCTCGCACTCAGATCGGGCCGAGGTCGCACTTGGCCCCACATGTGTACTACGAACTCGGTTCGATCGCCATGGCGCAAGGTAGTCCCACCGCTGCGGCTGCGTACTACGACCAAGCGCTTGTGCTGGCCAAGGGCGACTACCTTCGGGATTCCGGCGCGGTTCTTGTCGGCGGCATCCTTAGGGGGGAACTCGCGGTCGAGAGCATGGGCTTCACGCCGAAGGTCAAGCCTGTAAACGTCTCGCCGCGTCTCTTGGGCGAGTCGGGCGCAACGTTTCAGGTCTATACGGCAAGCCTTGGCGTTGCGGCGGAGTTGGCGATCTGGAACGGAACGGCGGACAGGGCACTCGCTCTCGTTGAGGATGCGCGCGAGTACGCTTTGCGAACCAACCGGCCTAGTTTCGCGAAGTTCCTTTCGGCGGTCTATGTCTCCTTGTTGTTGGCGGAACAGCGGGTCGACGATGCGATCCGCGCTTGGGAGGTGGGCGAGTTGCCGGTGGCTCCGGACGACTGCGCGAATCTGGACAAGAGAGGCTGGAGGCGAACGGAGATGCTCGCATGTACGCGTATGCGTTTGTGCGGAGCCCAGAAGGACTTCGAGGGCTGCCGCGAGCTCTTCCACGCGCTGCGCGAAGTCGCAGCCTCGAGGGGCATCAAGCGGACGCTCATGCGAGCGGAGGCACTGTCGATGGCACTGGAGTTTCGTGCGGGGAACAGGGATGCGGCCAACCAGCACCTTGACGGTTTCTTGAGCATGTACGCGGAATCGGCGTACGCATTCGGCTTGTTGCGCGAGCGACGCATAGCTCTGGAATTGCTGGACGAACGCTCGGAGGCGATGGAGTCCGGGTCGATGGCGAGATTGGCGGAACTAGTGCGACGCGCCTTGGCTGAGCGCGAATCCGGCGACCAACCGAGCTTGACCGATGGCGAGATGGACGTGCTGTGGCGCATTGCACGCCACCAGCGGGACAAGCAGATCGCGACTGATCTGGCGTTGAGTGTGGATGGTGTTCGCTACCGAATCCGCCAGATATTCGCCAAGCTCAATGCCCGCGGTAGATTCGACGCGGTTCATCGTGCACGGCGACTAGGTGTACTTCCCGAAGAAGGCGCTCCACAAAGTAAACCAACATAGCGGGCCCTGCTCCCGTGCGTGCCATATCTTCGTGTCGGGACGGGATTCGGTAGTTCGGCTGCTGCCTACCGTTTCGCTGGAAATCTCCGACCGCGCGACCTACCAACTTTTGGAAGGGCAACGCCGTTTCCTGCCGGTTTGGCGGCCTATATTCCGGGACTCAAGGACTCTGCGCAGGCTGCTCCTTGCAGGCGGCATCGACACCTGCCGGTGTCGGTCGGATTTCCGCGCTACGAGCACATCGAGACGACTCAGATGGCGTACCGATTCTTCGCCCCGTCTCCGGACGGCGCGCCTACCGGGACACCCGTTGATGGTGGAACCAGGCTCAGCCGAGGTGTTGCCGGGATCGCACGGCGTGTGCTGCCGGGGCGCTACACCGGCACGGACGACGAAGTGTCCGTCCCGATGGACACGGATCTCGAGAGCGAGCGGCATCGGATTCGGCGTCTGGCCGACGTTTGGGGCGTGCATCCCATCCTCGACGAGCAGGATCTGATGTACCAGGGACTGGAGCCTCTCAAACATCCGGCGCTGCGTGACTGGGTCGAACGAACCTGCCGCGGCCGTGCGGCAGTACGTATCCGCCAAGGGGATGAAGGCATCGAACTCTGTTGGATCATCACCGACGATCCCAACTGCGCCGAGGTCGAGGCAACCAGGGCGCTACTTGCGCTCAGAAAGTGGCCGGTGGAAATACGTCCAGCGGCACGCCGCCTGGTCGGACTTGCAAAGCACCATGACGACGCCCTCACGGAAACGCAGGTACAGGCCAAGTTTCGGGAGTTGCTCAAGATCGCCTTGGATCGCAACGCGTCGGACATCCACCTTGAGATGCGGGAACCGGAAACGGCAAGCGTTCGTTTCCGAATCGACGGCGAGATGCAGGAAATCGTCGGCGAGGATCGCCCTAGGGTGACGGGCCAGATCGTTAAACAGCTCGGCAACTACCTCTTCACCAGGCTCGCCAAACGGGGCTCGCGACAGTTCTCGACCACCGAGGCGCTGAACGCCTCTGCGCAGATGGTCGTGGATGATCAGAACGTGGCATTGCGTTTCGCCACGGCACCGGAAATCCGCGGGGTCGACATCTTCATCCGCGTCTGGCGGCCGGACGAAAAACCGTTGCAGCTCCATGATCTCGGCTACCGCCCCGAACACCTGAGGATGCTGAACGAGGCGGTCCGCAAGCCCTACGGCGTAATCGTCTTGTCCGGCCCGACCGGATCGGGCAAGAGTTCGTCGCTGACGGCGTTGCTCGACGGCTTCGACGACTCGGAGAAAAGGCGCCTCAAGGTCGTCTCCCTCGAGGAACCCGTCGAGCGAGAACTGCCGCATGTGACGCATGTGTCGGTAAACACCTTGGTTGAACATGGTGGTTGGGACGCGTTGCTCGCCGGTCTGAATCGATGGGACAGCAACATCAACGTGCTGGGCGAGATCAAGGACCGTGCGACCGCCCACGCCATTGAAGAGCTGGCGACCGCAGGCAAACTCACCCTGACAACCATTCATGCCGCGAACGTGCTGTCGATACCGGCACGGATGTCGGAACTCGGCGTGGCAAACGAGCTCATCCGTGATCCCAACTTCCTGGTCCTGCTCGTCAACCAACGCCTCGTTCCGAAACTGTGCCGGAAATGTTGTGTTCCGCTCGGAGAAGTAGGTTTGGGTATCGCCTACGAGCTGGACTACGAGCAACTGGTTGGGGAGCGGGAAAGCGCCGGATGGGCGGATTGGACGGAGCGTTTTCGGTCCCTGTTTGGTGGAGGACGCGGGGTTCGACTACGTCGCGGATGCGAACACTGCAACGAAACAGGTGTCGACGGGCGTGTCCTCGTGGCGGAGGCCGTCATGGTCGACGCCGAGTCACGGCGATTCATGGCCGAGATGGATTGGGACGGTTGGCGCTCGGCACTCGAAGCAAGGGGCTGGCAATCCATCCGTGACCACGCGATGGACTACGTCCGTGCGGGAACGATCGATCCCCGGGATGTCGAGAGAATCGTCGTTAGGCTTGATGACCGAGTCAGATAAACCCAGACGGACGCCGCCGAGTAGCGATGTCTCCCCAACATTGGGGACGCGCGGCGGCGGTCGCCGCGCCTATGCTTCCCGACTGTTGAATCGGGCCTGCCTCTCGGCGCGCACCGGGCGACGTGGTGCGGATGGAGGCGCCCGACCCGGGAGTCGCCACTTCTCCCGGGGGACATGGCAAGGGCTCGACCGGAAGGATGGTCTTGGAGTCTGCCGAGCCGATGCGCGCCTACACTGCGGACCGGACGCGGCTGCGGGGCCGCTCCCCGGCCCCCGCGACGCGGTGCCTCGTGGTCGCAGGTACGATCGGGTTGTTCGCCTGGCATGCCGCCGCCGGGGAGGATGTCCACCGGGTCGCGATTCTGCCGAGCGGGTCGGACGCGGAGCGACAGGGGCTGGTGCGGATCGCCAACAACTCGGAGCGCTCCGGCACGATCTCCATCGACCCGATCGACGAATCCGGGCGACGGTTCGACCCACTGACCCTCGAGATCGCGGCTGGCGCCGTCGCGGAGTTCACGACGACTGACCTGGAGAGCGGCAATCCGGACATAGGTCTTGCCGGTGCCACCGGATCGGGAGAGGGGGACTGGTGGCTCGAGATCGACAGCGAACTCGACATCCAACCGCGCGCCTACGCCGACAAGGACGGATTCCTGACGCCCCTCAACGATCCGGCGCCGCGCCGAGGCGGGGTCCATCACCTGGTCACATTCAATCCCGGCGACAACCCCAACCAGGTGGGCCTCCTGCGGCTGGTCAATCCGGGCACCGGGACCGTGGCGGTGACCGTTCGCGGGACGGACGATCACGGCGCCCTGTCCGACGAGGTGGCCCTGTCGCTGGCGGCCGGAGCGGCGCGCACCTACACCGCCCGCGAGTTGGAGTCGGGCGAGGATGAACACATCGACGGTGCCCTCGGCGGGGGGTACGGCAAGTGGCGGCTGGACGTCTCGGCGACCGACCCGATTCTCGTGATGAGTCTGCTGGCGAGTCCCACCGGGCACCTGACGAACCTGACGGTACTGCAGGTGGACAAGTCGGACGGCGTCAACGTCGTGCCACTGATGCCGGCTGCGTCGGACAGGTTCGATCGGCAGGGGTTCGTGCGGGTCGTGAACCGTTCTATGCGCGCGGGCACGGTGCGGATCGGCGCGATGGACGACACCGTGTGGGCGTACGACATGCCGGAGCTGGCCCTGGGGGCCGGGCACGTGGCGCACTTCAACTCGGACGACCTGGAATCGGGCAACGAGGACAAGGGGCTCTCCGGCAGCACCGGTCCGGGCGAGGGCGACTGGCGGCTGGAGCTGACGAGCCCCCTGGAGCTGGAGGTGTTGTCGTACATCCGCACCCGCACCGGCGGCTTCGTCGCGGCGATGCACGACACCGCGCCGCAGCAGGAGGGCAACGGATTGACATACCACGTACCGGTCTTCCACCCCGCTTCGCACACCGCACAGGAGAGCTGGCTGCATCTGCACAATCCGGGGGGCGAGGAGGTCGGGTTGTCGATCCGCGGCGTGGACGACGCCGGCGATCCCGCACCGGGGGGCGAGGTGGACCTGAAGCTCGCCGCGGGCGAGACGCGCACGCTGACGTCCGGGCAGCTGGAGGGGGGAGACGTCGGCCTCGGGGGCCGGTTGGGAACGGGGTCGGGTCGCTGGCGGCTGTATGTCGCCGCGTCCGGCAGGCTTCGGGTGCTGAGCCTCGGGCACAGCGCCGCCGGGCCGCTTGCGAATCTGTCGAAGGGACACCCACCGACCGTCGACGGGCCGGACCTGGTGCTGGAGTCGTTGCTGGCAAGTGGCACGCGCCTCGCCGCCGGCGAAGTCCTGGGACTGTCGGCCACCGTCCGCAACCAGGGTGGTCGGGCGTCGGCCACCACCACCCTGCGCTACTACCGGTCGGACGACGACACGATCTCGGCGGACGACGAGGAGGTCGGAACCGAGGAGGTGGGTCCGTTGACGGCGCTCGGGTGGAGCGCCAGGGCGATCGAAACGGCGGTACCGAACCGCGTGGGCGCGCACTACTACGGCGCCTGCGCCGACGCCGTCGAGGACGAAAGCGACACCGCGAACAACTGCTCGTTGGCGGTGGAGATCACGGTACCGCCACCGCCGGATCTCGTGGTGGCGTCGTTCTCGGCGAGGCCGACCAACCCGGAGGCGGGGACGTCCATCGCGCTCACCGCGACCGTGCGCAACCGCGGTCGCGGCGAATCGGAGGCGACGACGCTGCGCTTCTACCGATCAGTGAACGCAACCATCACCCGGGGAGATACGGAGGTGGGTAGCACCAGCGTGCCAAGCCTCGCCTCGCAAGGCAGTATCCGGGAGTCGGCGGGCGTCTCGGCCCCGACCGAGCCCGGCACCTACTACTACGGTGCCTGCGTCGACACGGTCGCCCGAGAGTCCGCCACGGGAAACAACTGCTCGGCGGCGTTCGGCGTCACGGTGCCACCGCCGCCGCCCGATCTTGTGGTGACGGCGAACGCCAGCGAGTCCGACCTGGAACCGCGCTCGTCGTTCACGCTGTCGGCGACGGTCCGCAACCAGGGTTCCGGGGCCTCCTCGGCGACCATGCTGCGCTACTACCGCTCCGCGGATGCGACGATCTCCACCTCGGACGAGCTAGTCGGAAGCGATGCCGTTGCGGCATTGCCGGCTGCCGGGAGCGAGACCCAATCGGAGGACGTGACGGCACCGACCGACCGCGGCGACCACTACTACGGGGCATGCGTCGGCGCCGTGTCCCGGGAGTCCGACACGACCAACAACTGCTCGTCCGCCGTCAAGGTCACGGTGACTTGGACGGGCAACGCGGATCTGATAATCGGCTCCTTTGGCCGACGGTCCCTCGGCGGCGGTCTCACTGTACCTGGAACCCGCTACGAGTGGAGAGCATCCGCGTTGAATATTGGGGATGGATTCGCCGAGGCCACGACAATGCGATTCTTCCGGTGGACGACCACGGAAACCTTCGACTCTGAAGACTCACTAGTCGGCACCCGCGCGATCCCCGTACTCGGTCCCGGGGAGGAAAGCGAAACGAAGATCGAACTGGCATTCCCCGAGGGTGCCGCGACGTACTACCACAGGGCCTGCGTGGACACCGTGGCGCACGAGTCGGACTCGACGAACAACTGCGCGGAAATCAGTGGTCAGGTGGGCCACGGCGGTGGGACGGTTCTTCGGCATCGCGCTCCCACCAGCAGGGCTCGATGAGATTGCCGTCGCCGCCCCCGGCTGCCTTCGACGCACCGCGCGGAGGGGTCTGGGCATGTGGTGGCCAGGGGCAGAATCGAACTGCCGACACGTAGATTTTCAGTCTACTGCTCTACCGACTGAGCTACCTGGCCGGAGGCCGGCGGTCCGCCGGCGGGCGGCGTATTTAATCGACTACGCCCCCGGCGCGTCAACACTCGGCCGTGGTTTTCGGGCCACTAGCCGCGCGATGGCCGCGGTGCGCCCGTCGGGATCCTCCAACAGCCCTTCGTGAAGCTCTTCCACCTGCAAGGCCGCGGCGAGTTCGGCGAGATCCCCTGGTGCCACGCGGAATGCGGGGTTCGTGGGACCGACCACGTCGCGGTAGCCGCGCAGGTGCTGCTCGACCAACAGCAGTCCGCCAGGGTGCAGGGAACTCAGCAGGTTGGCGAGCAGGGGGAGGTTCACGTAGCGGATGTTGACGATCACGTCGTAGGTGGCGGGGGCGTCGAAGCCTAGATCGAGATCGTGTTCCAACCAAGCGATGGGCAGGTTCCCGGCGGCGGCCCGGGCGCGTTCCAGGGCGATTGCCGAGATGTCCACTGCGTCCACCGCCAGACCCTTTTCGGCGAGGTAGAGTGCGTTGCGGCCGCTGCCACAGGCGAGGTCGAGTGCCCGGCCGGTCGGTGGCAGATAGGTGGCGCACTGCGTTACGAAGGCGCTGGGGTGCCCCCGTGACTGGTAGGCACCCTCCCGGTAGCGCCGATCCCACTTGTCGCGGTCGGCTTGGCTCATTCGGTGTCTTCAGCGTCCTCGGAAGATCGTTGCGGACCGTGGTCGTCCGTGGGCAGCCGGCGGACCATGCGCCAGGCAAGCCACATGCCGCCGATGCCCACCGCGAGTCCGAGACCGAACACGATCACGGCACCGATGGTGGCAAGGTCTATGGCGGGGTCGCCGGTGCTATCCATTGGACCTACCAGGTTGTGACGAATGCCTATGAGACTTGAACCCGGCCGCCGATGCTAGTGGCGGTGGGCCGGCGACCGCGACAGCGGCGCGTCGGGTATGCTGTGGGTTTCGACCCTGGGGAGCAGCATGAAACTCTATGACTTCCAGATGGCGCCCAATCCGCGGCGCGTGCGTGTCTATCTCGCCGAGAAGGGCATCGAGGTCGAAACGGTCCAGGTGGACATCCCGTCAGGCGAGAATCTCGGCGAGGAGTTCCGCGCCATCAATCCGCGAAGCCTGCTGCCGACGCTCGTGCTGGACGACGGCACCGTGATCGACGAGTCGGTGGCGATATGCCGCTACTTCGAGGAACTCCATCCCGAGCCGCCGCTCATGGGTACCGATGCCCAGTCGAGGGCGGTGATCGAGTCCGCGCAGCGCCACATGGAGTGGGACGGGCTCATGTCGGTGGCCGAAGCCTTCCGCAATTCCAACCCGACGTTCGATGATCGGGGCATCTCCGGCAGCTCGGGCGTGCCCCGCATTCCCGACCTGGTGGATCGTGGCCGCGCGTCCACGGAACGCTTCTTCGCGTCGTTGAACGAGACGCTCGGCGGGTCGACCTATGTCGCCGGGGAGGACTATTCCATCGCCGACATCACGGCGTTCTGCGTGGTCGACTTCGCCAAGTGGATCCAGATCCGGGCAGGCGACGAGCACCCGCACCTGAAGCGCTGGTATGCGGAAGTAGCGGCCCGCCCGAGCAGCAGCGCGTAGCGCCACCGGTCGTCCGTCAGGCGGGCGGAACGTAGCCCGAAGGCTTGTCGTATTCGTCGCCCGAGAGGAACTTGCGCATCTGTTGGCCGAGGTAACTGCGCGCCTCGGCGTCCACCATCGACAGATGATGCTCGTTGATGAGCATGGTCTGAAGGTGCTGCCACTCGCTCCAGGCCTTGGCAGAGACGTTGTCGAATATGTCCTCGCCTTGTTCGCCCGGTAGCGGCGGCGCTGCCAGCCCCGGTAGCTCTTGCTGGTATTTTCTGCAGAAGACGACGCGGGTCACGAGCGGTTCCCCGAGGCTACGGAGTCCAAGAGTTTAGCTGCAACGGCGGACAGGCCAAGTTCGTGCTCGCCGGGCACGATCCACCGTCCGCCACTCTCGCGGGCCTCCGGCGAGGTCGTTTGGAGCCGCACATGGATCGGTTCGGCGACGAGGTCGAAGTGGCTGAATCCATGCCGCAGTTCGGAACCGGCGCGGATCTCTGAAACGGCCTCGGGGTCGATGCCGGCTTGGGCGAGGAAGGTCTCCACGGCGAGGTCGGCCGGACGCTCGGGTGGCGACCAGAGACCGCCCCAGATCCCTTCCGGGGCGCGCTGCTCGACGAAGCAGGCTCCGTCGGGTGTGGTGAGCACGAAGAAGCGTCGCCGTTCTAGGCGCTTCGGTCGTGATGTTGCCCGTTCGGGAAACCGGTCGACATCGCCGGCGGCGAACGCCCGGCAGGTTGTCCGGACGGGGCAGGCGAGGCACGCCGGTGTTCGGCCACAGACCGTGGCGCCGAGGTCCATGACGGCTTGGGTGTAGTCCGCCGCGCGGGTCTCGGGGGTGTGGATATCCGCCAGTCTCCAGAGCTCCGCCAGCGTGGCGGCGGAGGAGACAGGACCCGTGACGCGGTGCTGGCGGGCTAGCACGCGTTTGACGTTGCCGTCCAGGATCGGCGCGCGGCGGTTGTAGGCCTGGGCGACGATGGCCGCGGCCGTGGAACGACCGATGCCGGGTAGTGCCTTGATCTCCTCAGGGGTCGTTGGGAAGGATCCGGCGTGGTCCTGGACAACGGTTCGGGCGGCGCGGTGAAGATTGCGTGCGCGGGCGTAGTAGCCGAGTCCACTCCAAACGTGCAGCACCTGGTCGAGTTCGGCCGCAGCCAGGGCTTCGATGTCGGGGAAGCGTTCCACGAAGCGCTCGAAGTAGGGCAGCACGGTCGCCACCTGCGTCTGTTGGAGCATTACCTCGGACACCCACACGCGGTAGGGAGTGCGGGGGTTCTGCCACGGCAGGTTCTTACGGCCGTTTGCATCCCACCAGGCGAGAAGCCGCGATGCGAACTCCCCTTCCGTCCTGGGCGGGCCGCGTGTTTGGGTCTCCTTCGACAAAAGTGCGGGTTAGACTTCCCTGGACGTAATGGCCGAAGAGCCGAGTATGGACGCGCAGGTTGGTGCCTGGGAACCCCCGGCCGAGTTGGCCGAAGAGCACGTCCGGGCGCTGGACAACTCCGTGCGTGGCATGGCAGCGGAGAGCGACACATTGCGCCCGGACGATGCGGACGCCGCGCGGTTGCGCGAAGTCGTGAACGCACAGCCGGACGCCCGCGCGGGTCTCTTCGCCGAGCGGTCGTCGGAACAGTTGGTCGGGTGGCTACGCGTATTGACCCTCGCCGAAGAAACGATTCCGGGCTGTGCCGCCGGCGCCAAGTCTCCGGTCATCCAGATCGCCCGGCTGTTGCGCGAACGGGGGGACTATCCCTCGGGGCTGACCGCGTGGATCAGGTCCGTGAGCAACAACCGATTCCTGCCCTACGGCAGCCTGCTGGATCGCCTGTAGCGCCCCAAAGCCGTCCCCGGCCGCGTCGGGACGACGCGCCTTCGCTTCGTTGTGCCCCGGGGTTCGCCTCCGGCCCAGCCACACCGACCTCGCCTGGACCAACCGCGCCCGGCGCTTACGCTCCCGGTCGCGTTTGTTCCATGCGAGGGGCGACCGCGCGCCCTCGTGGGCGCGTTGTGGTCGCCCGTCTTCGTGCAACGCACGTTGCCGGGTTCTCCGACACGGACGAGGGCACGATCGCCTCGCCCCCACGAGTCCCCACCCTGCGCTTGTTCCTTGCACGTCCGCGACCCGGCCCCGTGGGTGGGTATACTGCCGAATATGACTGATCGAACGGCCAGCAAAAGCCGCAAGACCCTGGAGACGAGCATCGACGTCGCCGTCAACTTAGATGGCCAGGGTCGCTCGGAGATCGACACGGGATTGCCGTTTTTCGAACACATGCTCCAGCAGGTCGCGCGCCACGGCCGGATCGACCTGGAAATCGCCGCACGTGGTGATCTGGACGTGGATGCTCACCACACGGTCGAAGACGTGGGTATCACGTTGGGACAGGCCGTGGCGGAGGCGGTAAGCGACAAGCGCGGCATCTTCCGGTACGGGCAGGCGTACGTCCCCTTGGACGAGGCGCTGTCCAGGGTGGTTGTCGACTTCTCTGGTCGTCCCGGGCTCGAATACCACGTCGAGTTCAGCCGCGCGCGCGTCGGTGAGTTCGATGTCGATCTCCTGCACGAGTTCTTCCAGGGATTCGCCAACCACGCCCAGGTCACGCTCCATATCGACAATCTGCGCGGAACCAATTCGCACCACCAGGCGGAGACGGTCTTCAAGGCGTTTGGTCGCGCCTTGCGCATGGCACTGGAGCGGGATCCGCGCACCGCCGACACGCCTTCCACGAAGGGCTCCTTGTAGCTGCGGGTAAGGTAGCTGCGGAAGCTCCTGCGTGCTGTTGATTCCCGCCATCGACCTCAAGGACGGTCGCTGCGTGCAGTTGCGCCAGGGCGTCATGACGTCCGCCACGACCTACTCCGACGATCCGCCCGGCATGGCGAGGCGATGGGTGGATGCTGGTGCCCGCCGCCTCCACGTTGTCGATCTCGACGGCGCGTTCGCGGGGCGCCCGGTGAACCGAGACCTGGTGCGCGGCATCGTCGAGGCCGCGACCGGTGTCCCGGTCCAGGTGGGCGGCGGCATTCGCGACGCCGCGGTTGCCGCCGACTATCTGGATGCGGGAGCGAACCAGGTCATTGCCGGAACCCGCGCCGCGGAGGATCCGGACTTTCTCCGCGCACTCGCCGCGGCATACCCGTCCCGCGTGATTCTCGGCCTCGACGCGCGCGACGGGCGCATTGCAACACGGGGATGGGAGACGGACAGCGGCGTCGATGCGCTGGACTTCGTCGCATCCCTCGGCGGCATCGAGCTCTTCGCCATCGTCTACACCGACATCGGCCGCGACGGGATGTTGACCGGTGTGAACGCCCTCGCCACACGGCAGATTGCCCAGGCCGTTCCCGTGCCCGTCATCGCGTCGGGTGGCGTCCGCAGCTTGGACGATCTGCGCTCGCTCAAGGCACTCCACGTGGCACCGGAGAAGCTGATCGGGGTGATCAGCGGTTCTGCGCTCTACGAAGGGACGCTGGACTTCGCCGAAGGGCAGCGTCTACTGGACGCGCCGTAGCGCCCCAAAGCCGTCCCCGGCCGCGTCGGTAACGACGCGCCTTCGCTGTCGTCGCTGTGCCCCGGGGTTCGCCTCCGGCCCAGCCACGCCGACCTGCGGGTGCGGTGTAGTCGCCCATCGCAGTCACCGCACGGTGTCGGTTGGCCAACACGGGCGACCACAAGGGTCGCCCCTACGGCGCTACTCGCCCGCTCTCCACACGATCCGCCGGGCGGTGACGAAGTTCACCACCATGCCGGCGAGTACACCCGTCGGCAGGGCGAGGAACCAGGGTACACCCAGGGCGTAGACAAGCACGGACACACCCCAATTCGTGACTGCGCCCACGGTCTGGCAGCCGACGTAGAGCAACCAGCCGGACGTGAGGGCATTGGTTCCTTTGCGCTCGGCGTCGCGGAAGGTGAAACGGTTGTTCATCGCGTAGTTCTGGGTCATCGCGACGAGGACGGGCAGGGGACGCGCCCAGGCAAAGGGAATACCGACGATGTTCAGCAGCAGTCCGGTGAGCAGCATGTCTGTCACCATGCCGAGCGCACCGACGCTGCCGAATCCCAGCCAGCGCCTCGGGATCCGACCGCGCAGCAAGCAGTACTCCAGCGACACCAACACTTCCCAGAACACCGGCAGCGCCATCTTGCTCGTGCCGCCGATCCTCGCCTTGAACACCAACGGCGACTCCACGATGGCCAGCTGCCTGCGGGAGGCTGCGAGGAAGTCCAATAGGAACTTGTAGCCACCGGTATCGAAGTGATCGGCGACGTCGTTCCACGCGGCGCGTTTCACCGCGAAGCAGCCCGCAAGCGGATCCTTGAGTCGCCGCGGCAAGATTGCGGTTCTCGCGAGCCAAGACAGTACGTTCGCACCCCATGATCGGTACCACGGCCAGTCCTCGGACACGGACGCGCCGGCGACGTTGCGTGAGCCCACGGCAAGATCGGCGCCGGAACGCAGGGTCTCGAAAAGGGTGTCGACGATGGCGGTGTCGTGCTGGCCATCGCCGTCGAGGACCGCCACGCGCGACTCGACGGTGGTCGCCAGGCCGGTGCGGATCGATTCCGCGAGTCCCGGGGGACAGCCGATGACGTGCAGGTCGACGCCAAGGCGTCCCGCGGCGTCCCGCGCTTCGGGCACCGTGCCGTCGGTCGAGTCGCTGTCCAGCAGGTAGACGCGGCGCTTGCGGGCGGTTGGTGCGAGTTGAGCGAGGAACTTGCCTATGGCGCCTTCCTCGTTGAGAACCGGGACGAGGATGGCCTCGTCGGCATGTGGATCCTGCTCGCCAGGCGGCTCCTGGGCGTTGGGTTGTCGTTCCATGTGAGTCTCGGGACCGCTGGGGAGTCGCCGGTTAATCCCCCTGCTCGGTCGCGTCGCTCAACGCGGCCAGGGCCGCCGCGAACAGACGCTTGTCGTAGTCTGCTCGCCGCTCTCCTGCGGAGCGTGGCACTTCGATGTGCGGGGCAACGCCGTTCGAATCGATGGAAACGCCCGATGGTGTGACGTAGCGGGCGGTGGTGAGCTTGATCGCGCGGCCCTCGAAGCGCATTACCGACTGCACCGAACCCTTGCCGAAGCTCGCCGTGCCGAGCAGGATGGCGCGTTCACGATCCTTGAGGGCGCCCGCGACAACCTCCGCTGCCGACGCCGAGCGGTCGTTGATGAGCACGGCCAGTGGCGCGCCGTTCAAGATGTCGTCGGTATCGGCGTCGTACTCCCCGTGGCTTTCGGTGCCGCGTCCTTCGGTGGACACGATCAGTCCGCCGGCGAGAAACGTGTCGGCGACGTCGACGGCGGCCTCGAGCAAGCCACCAGGATTGTTGCGTAGGTCGAGGACGAGTCCCGTGAGAGGCGTTGCCGCTTGCAGCTCCTCGACGACCGCGGTGAGGGCGGTTCCGCTGGTTTTGTCGAACTGCGACAACCGGACATAGCCCACCGCGTCCGACAGCAGCCTGCCCGTAACGCTGGCGATCCTGTCCCGGGTGAGGTCGAAGTCCAAGGATGCGCGTTGGGCCGCGCGGCGGATCCTCAGGTGGACGGTCGTGCCGGGCTGGCCCCTAATGTCGCCTATGGCCTCGTCGAGCGTGCGTCCCTTGAGCGGCGTGTGGTCGACTTCGATCAGCCGGTCGCCCGCGACGATGCCCGCGCGTGCAGCCGGGGTTCCGTCCAAAGGACTCAACACCGTGATGTAGCCGTCCACCATCCCCACTTCGAGGCCGATGCCGCCGAAGTGACCGCTGGCTTCCTGTTCGAGGGCCTGCAAGCCATCCTGGTCGAGGAACCCCGAGTGACGATCAAGGCCCTCGACCATGCCGCGGATGGCATCGTCGACCAGGTCTGTCGTGGCTACTTCCTCCACGTAGTGGTCGCGGATTTCGCGGGCGACGCCGACCAGCAGCCGTTCGCGCATCGCCGACTCTTCGTAGTAGTTGACTGTCCAGAACGCGGCGACGCCGATGCACAGGCCGCCGACCATGCTGATGACGACGCCAAGCAGGGTGATCGGGCGCAGAACCATGGGACGATGATAGTCGCAGGGGCGGGGCTTGTGTCACCATCGACGCGTACCGAAGGAGTCAGACATGCATGCGTACTCGCCCCCGTTGGACGACATGGAGTTCGTGCTGTTCGATGTGTTCGACGCCGAGGCGGAGTGGGCGGGCATGCCCGCGTTCGCCGAAGTGGACCGGGCGCTCGCGCTCGCCGTTCTCGCCGAGGGCGGAAAGCTCGCCGCGAACACCTTGGCGCCGCTCTACCAGCCAAGCGACGAGGAGGGTGCTCGCTGGAACAACGGCACGGTACAGGCGCCCTCGGGCTTCGGGGAGGCGTTCCGGGAGCTCGCCGGTGGAGGCTGGTTTGGCGTTGCCGGCAACCCGGAGTACGCCGGCCAGGGCTTGCCGAAGATGCTCACCGTGCCTCTCGAGGAGATGTTCTGGAGCGCCAATGCCAGCCTGTACCTCTACGGGGCGCTGACCGTCGGGGCGGCAGTTTGCATCGATGCCCATGGCGACGAGGAACTGAAGCGAACGTACCTGCCGAAGCTCTACAGCGGGGAGTGGACCGGAGCAATGGCGCTGACCGAGGCTCACGCGGGTACCGATCTCGGCATGATCCGCACGCGTGCGGTACCCGTCGGCGACGATACCTTCGAGATCACCGGCACGAAAATCTTCATCACCAGCGGTGAACACGACCTGGCCGACAACATCGTCCACCTGGTACTCGCCAAGCTGCCGGACGCACCCGCCGGAAGTCGCGGCATCTCGTTGTTCCTGGTGCCGAAGTTCCTGACCGACGGAACGCGCAACAGCTTTGCGAGCGCCTCGATCGAACACAAGATGGGCATTCGCGGCAGTGCGACGTCGGTGATCAACTACGAGGCGGCCATCGGGCGCCTGATCGGCGGTCCCAACCAGGGACTGGCCAACATGTTCACGATGATGAACCATGCGCGGCTCGCGGTGGGCATCCAAGGCCTTGGACTTGGGGAGTTGGCGCTGCAGAGTTCGACCGACTATGCCCGCGAGCGGCTGCAGGGCCGTTCGTCGACCGGGCCGAAGAACCCCGATGGGGAGGCGGATTCGATTCTGGTTCACCCGGATGTCCGCCGGATGCTGCTGACCCAGCGTGCCTTCACCGAAGGCGGACGTGCGTTCGCGGCCTACGTGGGCTTGATGCTGGATCGGGCGAAACACGCTTCTTCCGAGGAGGATCGCGCGGCGGCGCAAGGTGCGGTGGACCTGCTCACGCCCGTGGTCAAAGCCTTCGTCACCGACCGCGGCATGGACGGCGCCCTGCTTGCCCAACAGGTCTACGGTGGGCATGGCTACATCGTCGAGCACGGCGTCGAGCAGATCGTCCGGGACGCCCGCATCGCCCAGATCTACGAGGGCACGAACGGTATCCAGGCGCTGGACTTCACCGCCCGCAAGGTGCTGCGGGATGGGGGTCGGGCGCTGCAACAGCTGATCGCGGGAATGCGCGAGACGCCGGTGCGCGAAGAGTTCTCGGCGCCGCTCGGCGAGGCATTCGACGTGATCGCGTCCGCCACGCAGAGCCTGCTTGCGGGTTCCGCGCAGGATCCCGACATGCCGGGGGCCGTGTCCGTCGACTTCCTCGAACTCGTCGGCCTCGGCGTCTACGCGTGGCTCTGGGCGCGCATGGCCGGGATCGACACGCCCGGCGAGGGCGGCCGTTCAAAGGTCGAAGTCGCCCGGTTCTTCTACGCCAAACTGCTGCCCAAGGTGTTCGCGCTCAAACGCAGTATCGAGGCGGGCTCGACGAGTGTCATGGCGCTGCCGGAGGAACGTTTCTAGGAAACCTCTGATCAAGCCCGTCCATGGGCTTGATCAGGAGCAAAACAAAAG
>VXPO01000079.1 GCA_009839505.1 Gammaproteobacteria bacterium | reverse complement strand
GCAGAAGCCGTGCTCGACGATGCTCATCAGCACGCCGCCGGTGAAGTTCTCGTAGCACTGCAGCACGTCGACGTCGTCGGGGCCGCATTCGGCCATGTCGTACAGTCGGGGCACGCAGGTCTTGAAGTTGGAAGTCGCGTAGTCGGGCGTGTTGTGAACCGACGCGCCTGCGCGGTAGTGCGACCCGGTGACGGCGCTCAGCACGTAGACCGGCGGATGGGCGAAGTCCTTGGCCCGCTCGGCAGGCACAACGATCATCGCGGCGGCGCCGTCGTTCTCCTGGCAGCAGTCGAACAGGTGGAACGGTTCCACGATCCAGCGCGAGGCGTCGTACTTCGCCTCGTCCAAGGGACGTCCGTACATCACCGCCCTGGGATTGGCCTGGGCATGATGATAGGAGGCCAGCGAGATCGCCCTGAGCGCAGACTGTTCCACGCCGTGGTCGTGCATGAAGCGCTGCACCTTCATGGCGAAGCTCTGGGCGGGCGACATCAGGCCGTAGGGAACCGTGAACGCACCCGAGCCCGAGACCACGTTGCTGCGCGGTCCCTGGCCGAAGCGTCCGAACTGCCCCTGGGCCAGCGCGCGGAACACCACGACGCATTCCGCGAGACCGGTAGCCACCGCCGAAGCGGCATGGGCAACCGCCGCCGAGCCGCCGCCTCCGCCGCCGCCCCACTGCATGTTGGAAAAGCGCAGGTCGTGGATACCGAGGGCGTTGGCAAGCCGCGACGGATCACTGCGGTCGTTGGAGAACGACGCGAATCCATCCACCTCCTTGGGCGAGATCCCGGCG
This sequence comes from Gammaproteobacteria bacterium, assembly GCA_009839505.1. Lineage (GTDB taxonomy): Bacteria > Pseudomonadota > Gammaproteobacteria > Pseudomonadales > Azotimanducaceae > VXYL01. The sequence continues at coordinate 2,641 of VXPO01000079.1, read as the reverse complement.
TCCTCGCAGGCGGCGAGAATCGCCTTCAAGGCCAGTTTGAACTCTGCGTCAGGCGACTGACCGCGCTTGTAGTAGGTTGTCTCGCCCACGCCGACGATGGCGGTGGCGCCCCTCAAGGTCCGGTTCACGCCAAGTCCCTCCCGTGCTGTCGAACAGGCGATTCTACCGTCTATTCGGGGTGGACAGCCGCCAGGGTGCCGTTCCAAAACGCCATCATGTCCTCGTGAAACCGTCGCGCGTGGTCGCCCTCGGTGCCGATGTGCGCGCCTCGCCGCCCGTAGCCCGCCTTCATCCCGTAGATCATCGCTTCCCGTTCGCTCAGGGCGGGATCGGCGATGCCGGTGGCCGGATGAATCGGCGCACCGTCGTCGCGCAGGTAGATCGTCGGCGCACCCGGAGCGATGACGGCGTCCTCGACGAGTTCGAGGGGCGTGTCCCTGTCGAAGCTGTGGTGCGCGCCGGGGAACAATCGAAAGCTGGCATTGCAGCCGGAGAGTCTCATGGCGTGCATATAGGCTTGGACCTGCTGGGGCAGACACCACTCGTCCTGGTCGCCGATGACCGAGCGGACCACCGTATCGCCCACGAGGGGTCGCTCGAACTGCTGCCCGCACCAGGGATAGGCGGCGTACACGCCACGCAGTGACACACCGTGGGTGTCGATCAGCCCGGCCATGCAGGCCGCGGACAGTACCGCCGAACCGCCGCGACTGTGCCCCTGCGCGCCGATTCGCGATGCGTCGATGTCGTCTCTGTCACGCAACAGAGTCGCGGTCGCGAGGACGTCCCAGGCACTGGCGGCGAATGAATACTGCGCCTGGTTGGCCACTGTGGACGTCACCCCCCGACCGCCGAACGGATCGATGACACAGGCGGCAATACCCGCGCTGGTCAGGAGTTCCGCCTTGAAGACATGCGAGGGGGCGACGCCCAGGCTGCCCGGAACGACGATCACCACGGGCCACGGCCCGGGATCCGGAGGTGTGAACACGCAACCTCGAATCTGGGCGGATTCCATCTGGGCGGGCTCGGAAATCGCCTGGTGGAAGCCGGTGGGGTTCGCCGTGGGCACCGTCACGGGTTCGCCTCGAACGCCGTTGTCCAACGTTACTTCCCGGTCACCGAAGGCCATGGGTCTACTCGTCGCAGCGCGTTGCGGCGACCCTATCACTGTCCACGGTCGGTTCGTGGTTCAATTGGTGGTTCGTTCCACCGCCGCGAGGAGAACCATGCCCATCAATCCAGACGCCGTCGGCGAGACCGGCGGTCCGGTGTCCCGATCCTGGACCTCGAAGGACGCCCTGTTGTACGCCGTCGGCATCGGCGGCGGCACCGACGAACTGGCGTTCACCACCGAGAACACGCACGGCGTCACCCAGCGCGTGTTCCCGACCTTTGCCGTCATCATCGGCGGCGGCGGTACGCCAATGGGCAAGGTGGGCAGTTTCAACCCCGCCCTCATGGTGCATGGAGAGCAGGGCATCGAACTCTTGGACGAGATTCCGCCAGAAGGCGAGGTCGAAAGCCGAGGACGCATTGCCGGCATCTGGGACAAGGGCAGCGCGGCGGTGCTGGAGTTCGAATCCGAGTCGGTGAACAAGGCGACCGGCAAACCGCTGCTGAAGACCCGCTCGATGCTGTTCTGCCGGGGCGAGGGCGGCTGGGGCGGCGACCGCGGACCATCGGAGCGGCTGCAGTATCCGGACGACGAGCCCACCCACCAGGTCACCTACAAGATCCGCGAGGACCAGGCGCTCACGTACCGATTGTCGGGCGACCGCAATCCGCTGCATTCGGATCCGGCGTTCGCCGCGCGAGGTGGATTCGACAAACCCATTCTCCACGGCCTGTGCACCTACGGCTTCACAGGTCGGGCTTTGCTGCACAGCCTCTGCGGCGGCGATCCGTCACGGTTCCGCTCGATGAACGGACGCTTCTCCAAGCCGGTCATCCCGGGTGACACGCTGACGGTGTCCATGTGGGCGAACGGCAACAGGGCGTTGTTCCGGACAACGAACCAAGAAGGCGCGGTGGTTATCGATCAAGGGGTATGCACGTTTCAATGAGTATCGTCCAACGCCACCGAGGCGATCCCTAGGCTATGCTCCGGCATCCATTCGGACTCGGAGTCGGTTCGTGACGCTGAACTCACGCGAAAAGACGATGCTCGGCGTGGCGGCCGCACTGGTCGCGCTTTGCGTCGTCGCGCGTCTGCTGCCCCACCCGCCGAACTTCGCGCCCGCAGCCGCGGTTGCCATGTTTGGCGGCGCGTTTTTTTCGCAACGCTGGCACGCCGGTGCCGTTGCGCTGGCGGGGATGGCACTCGGCGACTGGTTCATCGGCTTCTACGACTTCGGCGTGATGCTGACCGTCTACGCTTCGATGCTGCTGCCGCTTGCCGCGCGACGTTTCCTGAGCGAGCCGAGCGCGGTTCGCATCGGTGCCGTGGCGCTGCTGTCCGGCGTTGGTTTCTACCTCACGACCAACTTCGCCGTCTGGTGGTTCGCCGACTGGTATCCACCGACCGCCGACGGTCTCGCGGCCTGCTACATCGCCGGCCTACCGTTCCTCAAGTGGACACTGCTCGGGGCGTGTCCCTGTCGAAGCTGTGGTGCGCGCCGGGGAACAATCGAAAGCTGGC
>VXPO01000028.1 GCA_009839505.1 Gammaproteobacteria bacterium | reverse complement strand
CGGCGCCGGTCCCCGAATCAGCCGAGGCGCGGTGGGGAAGGGGTGGACAACCCCACAGACGGACGGCCCGCGGCCACGAGGCCAAGGCCGCCACACCGAACATCGCCCGATTCAAACGCCTCGAAGAGTCGGTTTTTGCGAGAATACTGTTTACATGTACAGCTATTTGGAGTAGGCTGTTCCCACCAGTCAGCAGTATCCCTCCGGTACCTCCCGCCATGCCTCGGAAGCGTCGCCAAGACCCCAAGCAGACGACGCTGGCGTTCCGGCCCGCCGGCCGCGGCGGCGCCCGCCCCGGCGCGGGTCGCAAGCGCGTCAAGAAGTCCCGCGTTCCGCACCGGACCCGCGAACGCGTTCCCGCGCACTGCCCGGTGCACGTCACCCTGCGGGTGCTCGACGGCCTGCCGGGGCTGCGCCGGGCGGCGTTCGTGCGGGCGTTCCGGGAGACGCTGCGGCGGATGTCGCGGCCGGGGTTCCGGGTGGTTCACTACTCGGTGCAGGACAACCACGCGCACTTCCTGGTGGAGGCGGCGGGCAAGGAGCGGCTGGCCAACGGGATGAAGAGCCTTGCCGCGCGTTTCGCACGTTGCGTGAACCGGGTGTTCGATCGGACGGGCAAGGTGCTGGCGGACCGCTTCCACCACGTGGTGAAGCGGACGCCGACGGAGGTTCGTCGGGCGCTGGCGTACGTGCTGCTGAACGTCCGCAAGCACTATCGGCAGCGGTGCCGCAGGAAACCGCCGGTGGTCCTGGACGGGGCGAGTTCGGGGCTCTGGTTCGACGGCTGGAAGGGACGGGAGCCGCCGCCGTTCGGCCGCTACGCGGACGCCGACCGCGACCGCGAGGTGGCCGCCCCGCACACCTGGTTGCTGGCGACGGGCTGGCGGCGGATCGGGCTGATCGATCCGGCGGAGGTGCCGGGGGGCAATTCATAGGCCGTGTCGCTGTCAGATCGGCGCACAATCGAATCTAGTCTCCCCCGTGTCCGGACGAAGCGGTGATGACCTCAGACAACCTCTTGAGACACCGTTCCTATGGTCTCGCCCACCCGCACGTCGGTCCCCGGAGCAAGATGCTCAGCGAGTCCGACTGCATTGGGCGGGAACACGGCGATCACGGTTGAGCCCAACAGGAACGCGCCGACCTCGGCTCCGCGTCCAAAGCTGACGCCGTTCCCAGAGCGGGTGACCCGGCGACGATAGGGCGACACCGGACCCGGCCACGGAACGCGGATGCTGGCGACGATCATGGCGCCGACGAGAACCAGCGCGAACTCCCCGAACGACGCCCGCAGGCGGAGCACCAGGCGTTCGTTGCGGGCGAACAGCCGCGGCACGTGGCGCTCGGTCACGCTGTTGACGGAAAAAAGCCGCCCTGGAATCTCCACGCTGGCGAGGAGCTCCGCATCGCACGGCGCGTGTACTCGGTGGTAGTTGTGGGGTGCCAGGTAGATCGTGACGAACGATCCGCCGGCCAGGGTGCCCGCCAGGCGCGCATCGCCGAGCAGCTCGGCAAGGGTGTACTCGCGCCCCTTGGCTTGCAGCAACCGGTCGCCTTGAAGCGCGCCCGCCTGGCTGACCGTGCCGTCGGCGGGGCTGACAATCCGTGTCGGGTCGTCGGGTAGCGGCCGGGTGCCCGGCAGCAGGGGCCGTGTAAAGAAGTCGTTGAAGCTCGCGTAGTCGTCCGCGCCGTCACCCTCGAACTCGCTGAGATCGATGCGGTAGGCGGCCTTGAAGGCGTTGATGAGCATCCGTTTCAACCACTCCGACTTGGACTCGGCCAGGAGACCGAGACCCCGCGACAACGCGTGCTGCGGCAGTACGCTCTGCAGGGCGGTGAAAGGATGCACGGTGCGGCTACTCGACGGGTGTGTCTTCGCGGTTGCCCCACTCGGACCACGAGCCGTGGTAGGCGCGGATGCGCGGAAAGCCGAGCAGGCGCGCGACCATGTAGGTCAGGCCGGAACGGTGGTGGGTCTGGCAATGGGTGATCACGTCGCGTTCGGCCACGACGCCGTGGCGAGCGAGCAGGGCGCGAGGATCCTCGATCAGGCGCAGATCCCGGTCCCGGTCCATGAGGTCGAGCCAGTCGAGATTGACCGCGCCCGGGATGTGGCCGACGCGCTTGGCCGCCCGTCGGCGACCTTCGAACTCGGCGCGTGAGCGGCAGTCCCAGATCACCAGCTCCGGATCATCCAGGTGTTCGAGGATGTCTTCCGCCTCGGCGATGGGACCGGTGTCGATCGTGATGTCCACGGTCGTCGGGGCGACGGCTGTCGGCTCCCGGGACAGCGGCAGTCCTGCCACGTGCCACGCCCTCAAGCCGCCGTCGAGGTACCGCCAGTGGTTGTTGCCGATGATGTCCAGCGTCCACGCCAACCGGCCGGCCCAGCCGCCGCCCTCATCGTCGAGTGTCACCACGGTCCGGTCTTGGCTGTAACCCATGCCACGGAACACGGCGGTGAGTCTCGCCGTGCTCGGCAGCCGGCCGCTCGCCGGCGGGATTCCCGACACCAGGTCGCTGGGCTCGACATGAACGGCTCCGGGAACATGGCCGGCGTGATAAGCCTCCGCCGTGGTCACCTGCGCGACCAGGGGCGGTTCCTCCCCTTCCAGTTGGGCGGCGAGTTCCTCGGCGGTGATGACGGTTGGCTGCATTTGCTCGACGATGCGGTCAGGAGCGCAGGATCATACGCCGCGGTTGGCGGGGTTGGCATGTCTGGTAATCTTCTTCGGCCTTTTCCGCCGTTGGCAGACGCATGGACGACCCGGGCGCGCTCGTTTGGATCGACATGGAAATGACCGGGCTCGACCCCGACGTCGACGTCATTCTGGAGATCGCCACGGTGATCACCGACGCCAAGCTCGAAATCGTCGCCGAGGGACCCGTGCTCGCCATCCATCAAAGCGAGTCCATGCTCGCCGCGATGGACGACTGGAATACCGAGCATCACACGGCATCGGGTCTGGTGGACCGGGTCCGCCGTTCCGAGGTGAGCGCGACGGAAGCCGAAGCGCTGACGCTGCAGTTCGTCCAACGCCATGCCGAACGACACTCGGCCCCGCTGTGCGGCAACACGGTGTGGCAGGACCGGCGCTTTCTCAAGCGCTACATGCCGGTTCTGGAGGACTGGCTCCACTACCGAATCGTCGATGTCTCCTCGGTGAAGGAACTCGCCCGCCGCTGGCGGCCCGACCTCGTCGACCGTCTCGGTAAGCAGAACACCCATCGGGCGTTGGACGACATCCGCGAGTCCATCGCCGAGCTCAGACACTACCGGGACACGTTCTTCGACCTATCCGCGCCGTCGGGCGACTGACCCATGGACGTAGGGGCGACCCTTGTGGTCGCCCGTGCCGGTTACCGCACGGTGTCGGTTGGCCAAGACGGGCGACCACAAGGGTCGCCCCTACGGCCATTCGGGACACCCGCCCTAGTGCTAGCGAGCTCACGGGCATTGGCGCGCCAACGCCCAGTCGATGTGCTCCCGGACCATATCGTCGGCATCGGTGCGACGACGGCGTAGCGCGGCGGTGATGGCGGGGTCGGCTGGCGCGTTGCCGGCGGCCACCGCCAGGTTGCGCACCCACTGGCGGTAGTTCACGCGGCGGATCGCCATGCCCTCGGTTTTCGCGAGGAACGTCGCTTCGTCCCAGCCGAGCAGGTCGGCGATGGCGGCGCGGTCGAGTCCGTGGCGGGGGGCGAACTCCGCCTCCGGCGAGCGCGTCGCGAATCGGTTCCACGGACACACGATCTGGCAGTCGTCGCAGCCGAAGACGCGGTTGCCGATGGGTTCGCGCAGGTCCTCTGGAATCGACCCTTTGTGCTCGATCGTTAGGTAGGAGATGCAGCGTCGGGCGTCGAGCTTTCCCGGTGCCGTGATCGCCTGGGTCGGACACACCGTGATGCACGCCCTGCACGACCCGCACCCCGGCTGCGGCCTGGGCGGTGTAACGGGCAGCGGTACATCCGTGTAGATCTCACCGAGGAAGAACCACGAGCCCGCTTCTTCGTTCAGCAGAAGCGTGTTCTTGCCGATCCAGCCGAGGCCGGACTTCTCGCCCAACGGCTTCTCCAAGACCGGTGCGGAGTCGGCAAACGCCCGGAAACGTCCTCCGGTCGCGGCCTCGATGCGTGTCGCCAGCCTCGCCAGCCGTCGTCGCACCGTCTTGTGGTAGTCGCGCCCCCGGGCATAGCGGGCGACTTCGGCGCGGCCATCGTTCGCGGGCAGATCAGTCGCGGCGGGTGGCGTCGTCCCGAGGTAGTCCATTCGCGCCGTGATCACGCGAATGGTTCCAGGTTGCAGCTTTCCCGGCGCAAGACGCTTGTCGACGTTCCGAGCCAAGTAGCCCATGTCGCCATTAAGCCGCTCGGCAAGCCAACGCCGATAGGCCGGTGCATAGTCGTCAAGATTGGTGTCGGCAATCCCGATCTGCTGGAAGCCCAGTTCCCTGGCCCAGCCCTCGATGGCCCGCCCGAGCACCTCGTAGTCCAGCGCATCCGGCATGCGAACCGACCTCGCCATTTCCCGCCGCCGCTATTGCCGGATTCTATCGACAAGCCCGGGCAGCCGCCGTGGGGCGCAAAAGGGTCAATCTCTCACGCGCCAACGGGCTGATCTCCGTAACGCTTCGGGCGTGACCTGACGGAAGCTTGGCGCACCCGCCGGGTCGTTCACGGACCGGTGATCGCCACCGGTACGAGCGTCGGTTTCATGGTACTTTCCGATGATGCAGCCTTGGACCCAAGCAGCGAAACGGTCACCCGCGAAGGTCGCATCGCAGGCGGCGTCCAACCGCGATTTGCCACTCTCCGTGATCTACGCAGACGCGCTCTATCAGCCCGTACCGCCGGTCGAGTATGACGACGACGGCTACCCGGTACGGGACAGCAAGGTGAGCGAGAGCACGCGTCATCTGGCGACCTCCGTCTATGGCTACTACACGCTCGAGACCTGGTTCTCGGATCGCCCGGAAACGCTGGTGGCAAGTGATCTGGTGTTGCTGTTCGAGGAGGGCAATCCCGAGGCGGCGTTGGCACCGGACGTGATGGTAATCTTCGATGCCAGCACTTTCGACAGGTTGTCCTACAAGGTCTGGCGGGAAGGCGACAGGGTTCCAGATTTCGTGCTGGAAGTGCTCTCGAAGAGTACGTGGCGCAAGGATGTACGGGTCAAGCCGGGCCTCTACGCCGCTCTGGGTGTGCGCGAGTTGTGGCTGTTCGAGCCGTTCGGCCTGGAGCTGGCCGGCTACAAACTCCGGGATGGCACCTACGAGAGCATTCGACCGCTCGCGGACGGTGGGCTGGCGAGCCGGGTACTCGGCCTGGACCTCGTGATCGAAGGCGAGGAACTTCGGTTCCGCAACCCGGCGACCGGCGAGGTGCTGCCGACTCACACGCAATCCGAAAGCCGGCGCCGACAGGCGGAGTCGGCGCGCCGAGCCGCGGAGGAACGGGCGAGACAGGCCGAGCAACGAACCGCTGAGTTGGAAGCACTGCTGGCGCGGTCCAAGTAGCTTTCGCGCAGGGAGTCCCATGCTCCAGCCGACAGGGAAGGTCTCGCGGGTGTTCACGGGGACGGAAACCCGGGACTTCGATCGCCGCGCCATCGAAGAGTTCTCCATCCCCGGCATCCGCTTGATGCACCGCGCCGGCCGATCGGCGTTCGAGGCTTTGCGCGCGCGCTGGCCCGATGCCCGGTCGATCACCGTGGTCTGCGGTTCCGGAAACAACGCCGGCGACGGCCATGTGATCGCAGGATTGGCGAAGGATGCGGGTCTGGACGTCCAGCTCGTTCAGGTCGCCGATCCCGACCGGCTTGCCGGGGACGCTCTCGAAGCCAGCCGGTTTGCGGCGGCGCGTCTAGGTGCGGACATCCCGCAGGCCGCGAACGACTGGTCCGTCCAGGGAGACGTGATCGTGGATGCGCTACTCGGCACCGGTGCGAAAGGTTCGGTCCGCGATGCCTATCAAGCCGCCATCGACCGGATCAATGCCGCCGCCCGGCCGGTGCTCGCCATCGACGTGCCGAGCGGAGTCGACGCCGACAGCGGTGGTCTGTTGACCTCTCGACCCGTGCGCGCGGACCTGACGATCACGTTCGTCGCCGCCAAACTCGGCCTCGTGACCGGCGTCGCGGTGGACTACGTCGGTGAGGTTCTGTTCGATCGCCTCGGCGTGCCGGAGGCCGTCTACGACCGTCCCGGCGTGGCTGTGCTCAACGGTGAGGGTCTAACGGCGCTCACCAGGCGACCTGACGCGCACAAGGGCGACTTCGGGCGCTTGCTGATCGTAGCGGGCGACGCGGACATGGGCGGTGCCGCACTGCTCGCCGGAGAGGCGGCGCTCAGAACCGGCGCGGGGCTCGTCAACATCGCCACCCACGAAACCAATCGGGCAGCCGTCCTGGCACGCCGACCGGAACTCATGGTACGGGCGGCGGACTCCCCGGGCGACATCGCGGACCTGCTGGCCGGTGCCAACGCCATCGCCGTCGGCCCGGGGCTCGGTCGACGCGAATGGGGTCGTGAACTGCTTCTGGCGGTGTCGTTGGCAGGGAAACCGCTGGTCGTCGATGCCGACGGCCTCAACGCGGTTGCCGAAACAGGAATGGAGCTGCCGGCTGGAACCGTGATTACCCCGCATCCCGGCGAAGCGGCCAGACTGCTCGGCAAGGACTCGGCCTGGATCCAGGCGAACCGTCCCGAGGCCGCCGCCCGGCTGTCGGAAACCGGTGCAGGCGTCGTCGCCGTGCTGAAAGGGGCGGGCACGCTGATTGCTCGGGACGGCACGCTGGAGTCCGTCTGCGTGAACGGCAATCCGGGCATGGCGACCGCCGGCAGCGGAGATGTTCTGACCGGCATCGTCGGCGCCCTCTTGGCGCGCGGCCTGGAACCCGTCGCCGCCGCCGATCTCGGCGTCTGGCTGCACGCCCGGGCGGGTGACGAAGCCCAAGCGGGGCGGGCGGGAAACCTGATTGCCAGCGATCTGATCGACGCGCTGCGGCTCGACCCGTGAGCGGGACCGTCGACGCATACCTAGCGGACGAGGCCGAGACGCTCGCGTTCGGTGCGCGCCTGGCCGAGCTTGGCCTTTCGACCGAGCTGGTCTGCCTGCAAGGGGAACTCGGGGTCGGCAAGACCACCTTGGTGCGTGGCTACCTGCGGGCTCTCGGGCTACGCGGGGCCGTCAAGAGTCCAACGTACACGCTGTTGGAAAGTTATGAGATTGCGGCCCGACGGGTCTATCATTTCGACTTCTACCGGATCAACGATCCACGCGAGTTGGACTACATCGGCCTAGACGATCTCATGGACGAACCTGCGGTCAAGCTGGTGGAGTGGCCAGCCAACGCCGGCGACAGGCTACCGGCGGCGCAGGTGGAGATTCGGCTGGATGTCCAGGGAAGGGGCAGATATGTGGAACTCCTCGACCGGCGTTGACCTTGGGATTCGGCGCGGGCGAGCGCATCACGCCCGCCTGTTGCACAGCGCGTGGACGCTGGCGACGGTCACGGCGCTTGCCGCCGGACCGGTTGCCGCCAACGAGCTCGAGGGGGTGCGCATCCACGACGCGCCCGACACCACACGCGTGGTCCTGAGCACCCGGGACGCGCCATCCTACGAGATCTTCGTCTTGAAAAATCCCGACCGGGTGGTGATCGACCTGTTCGATACCCACGTCCGCCGCTCCTTCAGGACGCCGGTGGCGAACAGCCGGGTGGTGGGCAAAATCCGCTCCGCCTATCGCCAACGCGTCAATTACCGGGTGGTCTTGGACCTGGCCCAACCTGCGGCCTTCGAGGAACTGGTTCTCGCGCCGATCGACCCGTACCGCCACCGGTTGGTGATCGACCTCTACCCGCAACACGCCGAGCGGGTCGAGTTCAGACCCGCCATCAGCGCCCCGGAGGGTGAACGGGAGATCGTCGTCGCCGTGGACCCCGGGCATGGCGGAGAGGATCCCGGCGCCATCGGTGTCGGTCAGGTATACGAGAAGAGGGTGGTGTTGGCGATCTCCCAGCACCTCAAGAGGAACCTCGATGCCATGGCGGGCCTCAGGGCGGTGATGATCCGCACCGGCGACTACTACGTGCCGCTGCGCACCCGCGTCCAGCTCGCGCAGCAGAAACTCGCTGCCGACTACTTCGTCTCGATCCATGCCGACGCCTACCGCACCCCCCGGGTCAGCGGGGCATCGGTGTACACGCTTTCACAGCGCGGGGCGTCGAGCGAGACGGCCCGGTGGCTGGCCGAGAAGGAAAACCGCTCGGACCTGGTCGGCGGCTTCGGTCCGGTGTCCTTCGACGACGTCGACGACGCCGTGGCGCAGATCGTGGTCGACGTGTCCATGGACTCCAAGCGCAACCGCAGCATCGAGCTGGCCGAGACCGTGCTGCACGCCCTCGGCCGCGAGGTCAAGCTGCTCAGGAACCGCGTCGGCGAGGCGGGCTTCGCGGTGCTGAAGTCGCCCGTCATGCCTTCCATCCTGGTGGAGACCGGGTTCCTGTCGAATCCCAACGAGGCGCGCCAGCTCGCCACGGCGAGCTACCAGAGGCGCGTTGCCCGGGCTATCGCGAACGGCATCCAGGAATACGCTCGAGACCACCCGCCGGCGGGTACCCTGCTGGCCACGATGAAGGACCGCGGCGGGGTTCGCTACGTGGTCAAGCGTGGCGATTCGCTGTCGGTCATCGCCGCCCGCTACCGGATCACCACGCGTCAGCTCAAGGCGCGCAACGGCATCTCCGGCGACGTCATTCGGGTAGGCCAGGAGCTGGTGGTGCCCTACGCCGAGGCAAGCGGAAGTTGAACACCGGCGAGGATGCCGAGGGCGCGCGCACGGGCACCGGTCGAATCCTGCCGCTCGGCGAATTCGTCGCCAACCAGATCGCCGCCGGCGAGGTGGTCGAGCGTCCCGCGTCGATCGTCAAGGAACTCGTCGAGAACAGCCTGGATGCCGATGCATCGAGCATTCGGATCGAGGTCGAGGAGGGAGGGACCAAGCGTATTCTCGTGCGCGACGACGGCATAGGCATCCATCCCCACGATCTCAGGCTCGCGGTGGCGCGGCATGCGACGAGCAAGATCGCCACCGCCGGGGATCTAGCGGGAGTCGATACGCTCGGGTTCCGCGGCGAGGCTCTCGCCAGCGCGGCGTCGGTCGCCCGGGTCACCATCACCTCGAGGCGTACCGGGCACGAGAGAGGCTGGTGCCTGGAGCTGGATGGGGGCAAGGAACGTGGTCACCGTCCGGCCGCGCATCCGCCCGGCACAACGGTCGACGTGGTGGAACTCTTCTACAACACGCCCGCGCGACGAAAGTTCCTGAAGACGGAACGCACCGAGCTGCTACACATCCAGGAAGCCGTCCGCCGGACCGCCTTGGCGAATCCCGGGACGGCCTTCGAGTTGACCACCGGCCCCCGCCGGCTCGAACACCTGCCGGCCGGCACGATGGCGGAGCGGATCGAGTCCGTCTTCGGCGAGCACTTCACCGCCGAGTCGGTCGCCATCGACGAGACGGGGGGCGGCATGCGGCTCAGTGGCCGGATCGGGTTGCCGACCCACTCCGACAGCCGCGCCAACCGCCAGTACTTCTACGTCAACGGGCGGCCGGTGCGTGACCGCCTGGCCGGCCATGCCGTGCGCCAGGCCTACCGGGACGTGCTGTTCCACGGACGCCATCCCGTGTTCGTGCTGTTCCTCGAACTCGACGCCGCCGGGGTGGACGTCAATGTGCACCCGACCAAGAGCGAAGTGCGGTTCCGCAACAGCCGGGACGTGCACGACTTCGTGTTCGGCAAGCTCGCCAAGGTGCTGCGCGACCAGCGCCCTGGGAACCGGCCGAGCCCCGGAACATCACCCGAAGCGCAGACGGGGCGGTTGCCTCCCGTGGCGGACCCGGGCGACGATCACGCCCAGGGCACGTTCGCCTTTCGTCATCACCATCCCCGACGACTGGACGCGCCGAGCCTGGCGCAGCTATTCACCGAGAACGAAATCCGCGATGCGCCAGCGACATCCGATACGCCCGGTTCCGCCGACGTGCCGCCGCTGGGCTACGCGGTCGCCCAACTGCACGGTGTGTACATCCTCGCGGAGAATGACCAGGGCCTCGTGATCGTCGACATGCATGCTGCGCACGAGCGCATCACCTATGAACGGCTGAAGGCCGAAGCCCTGGACGGACAGGTGCACCGGCAGCGCCTGCTGGTGCCGGTGGCCGTCGACGTCTCCGCCGCGGAGGCGGATCTCGTGGAAGCCGGGGGCGCCGAGCTCGAACGCCTGGGCGTGGTCCTCGAGCGAACCGGGCCGTCGAGCATCGCTGCACGCGAAGTACCCGCGCTGCTGGTCGACGCCGACATCGAGCAGCTGGTTCGCGACCTGCTCGCGGATCTCGTCGAGTTCGGCACCACTGACATCATCCGCGAACGCCAGGAACGTCTGCTGGCGGGTGCCGCTTGCCACGCCTCGGTCCGCGCCAATCGCCGCCTGTCCATTCCGGAGATGAACGCGCTGCTGCGGGACATGGAGTCCACCGAGAACGCCGGCCAGTGCAATCACGGGCGGCCGACATTCGTCGTTCAGCCGATGGCGGACCTGGACAGGCTGTTTCTGCGGGGGCAGTGATCGACCCGGCAGCGCGAACCGACTCGCCGGAGCGCGCCGTCATCCTGTTGATGGGGCCGACGGCTGCAGGCAAGACCGATGCCGCGCTGCGCATCGCCGACCTAGGGGCTGTCGATCTCGTCAGCGTCGACTCCGCGATGGTCTACCGGCGCATGGACATCGGCACCGCCAAGCCGGAACCCGAGGTGCTCAGACGCCATCCCCATGCCCTGGTCGACATCCTCGACCCCAATGAGGCCTATTCGGCGGCGCGGTTCGTGGCCGACGCCGACGAGCATGTCCGTCTTGCCCTGGACCGGGGACGAACGCCGGTCCTGGTCGGCGGCACCATGCTTTATTTTCGCGCCTTCAAGTTCGGCCTCAACGAACTTCCCGAAGCCGACCCAGCGCTGCGCGCCAAGATCGCGGCGCGTGGCGATGAGCTTGGCTGGCCAGCGCTGCACCGCGAACTCGACAAGCGCGATCCAGTCGCTGCCGCCCGCATCGATCCCAACAACGGTCCCCGCATCCAACGCGCGCTCGAGGTTTTGGAACTCACGGGACGGCCCTTGGGGTCGTGGTGGGACGAGCCTTCGGCCTCGGCCTCGAAGCGCCTCGGCGTGAGCCTCATCGAGGTCGCGATCATGCCCCCGGAACGCAGCGAACTGCATGCGCGAATCGATCATCGGCTGAGCGGCATGCTGGAGCGCGGCCTGGTCGACGAGGTGCGCGCGCTGCGTGCGGACCCGGCGCTTTCCCTGGAGCTGCCGTCCATGCGCTCGGTGGGCTACCGACAGGTCTGGCGCCACCTCGACGGCGAATACGGCGTCGACGAGATGAGGCAGCGCCTGGCCGCGGCAACCCGGGGTCTCGCGAGGCGCCAGCTCACCTGGCTGCGCGCCTGGCAAGGGCTGCATGCCCAGGTCGCGGATGCCGACGGGGCGGCCGGTTTCCTGCGGGCGAAAGTTGCAAAATCCGGGCCGTAACCGCATAGTACGAGGTCCACGGTAGCAGTTCGCCGTAGGGCGGGTTGGAGAGCGAGACTCCCGTCGGAACACGTGCCGGACGAACGAGTCGAGTATGTCGAGAGGGCAATCGCTTCAGGATCCCTATCTCAACGCCCTGAGAAAAGAACGCATGCCGGTGTCCGTGTACCTGGTCAACGGCATCAAGCTCCAAGGCCAGATCGAGTCCTTTGATCAGTTCGTCGTCGTGCTGCGGAATTCGGTCAGCCAGATGGTCTACAAGCACGCCATCTCGACCATCGTCCCCTCGCGCAACGTTCGCCTGTCCTCGGGTGAACCGCGTTCCGGCGACGACGCCGACCAGCCGGAGTAGATCAAGGACCGCCGGGGCGTCGCCCCGGGGCTATCCCCACCGGACGGACGAAGTCCGCTTGAGGTTGTCGCATGCTGTTTGAACGACCCGCTCCTGGCGATCTGGCAACGCTGGTGTCGGTGCGCTACACCGGCAACGGCCGCTTCGCCGGCGACGATGCCGACGCGCATCGTGACGAGTTCCTCGAGCTTGTGCGTTCGGCGGACCTGGTGAGCGCGGCAACGGTTACCGCGACGCGGGACCGTCCGCACCCGCGCTGGTTCGTCGGCACCGGCAAGCTCGCCGAACTCGGCCGCGTGGTGGGCGCGACGAAGTCCAACCTGGTCATCTTCAACCATGAACTGACGCCCGCCCAGCAGCGCAACCTCGAAGAGCGCCTGGAATGCCGGGTGATGACCCGCACCGAGCTCATCCTGCACATCTTCGCTGAGCGTGCCAGGACCCACGAGGGACATCTGCAGGTGCAGCTCGCGCAGCTCGCCCACGCCCAGACCCGGCTAATCCGTGGCTGGACACACCTCGATCGCCAGACCGGTGTCGGCGGCGCCGGGGGCCGGGTTGCCGGCGGCCGCATCGGCGGCGGCGTCCAGCGGGGCGCGGGCGAAACCCAACTCGAGATGGACCAGCGGATGCTCGGCGAGCGCCTCCGCCAGGTTCGCACGCGCTTGGAACGCGTCCGCCGCCGCCGATCGCAGAGTCGCCGCCGCAGACTCCGCGCACGCGTGCCCACGGTGGCATTGGCGGGCTACACCAACGCCGGCAAGTCGACGCTGTTCAACGCCCTGACCGGCGGCGAAGCGCCGACGGCGAACCAACTGTTCGCGACCCTGGATCCCACCATGCGCCGGCTGGCCGTCGATCGCGAAGAGGTCGTCGTCGCGGACACGGTCGGGTTCATCCGTCACCTGCCGGTCACCCTGGTCGAAGCGTTCAAGGCAACGCTGGAGGAAGTCGCCGAGGCGGACCTGGTGCTGCATGTCATCGATGCGTCGGCGCCCGATGCCCAGGAGTTGCGTGCGGAAGTGGTCGGCGTCCTCGACGAGATCGGCGCCGCCGAGATCCCCATGATCGAGGTCTGGAACAAGATCGACCTGCTCGAATCCGACGACCCCGACTCGCCACTGGACGATCGACAGGTGGCGGTCAGCGCGCTCACCGGCGAGGGGCTCGACCATCTTCGCGAGGTCTTGCTCCGCGAATTGGAGCTCGACACCGTCGCCACCGAGATCCGCGTCGCGCCGAGTGACGGTCGGCTGCGGTCATGGCTCTACGCCAACGGCGAGGTCGAGAGCGAGTCGGCCGACGCCGACGGCAATCTGACGGTGGCCGTGCGCCTGAAACGATCACGGTTGGCGGCGGCGGCGCGCCCTGCGGGCGCATTGGAGAATGCTGCGCATTCTCGGGCCGAGTGAATCCGCACACCCTCTTGGCCGAGTCCCGGGGACGCGATTCGAAGACACATCGCTTTCGACGCGGGCGACCGCGCGCCCTACGGGCGCGTTGGGGTCGCCCCTACGGGCGTTGCCGGATAGAATCTCACCCCTTGGCCTGACGTGAGAGACGAACATGGCGTGGAACGATCCGGGTCGGAACGAAGACCCTTGGAGTCGCGGCGGCGGTCAGGCACCGCCTGATCTGGACGAGGCATTTCGCAAGTTCCAGGCGAAGCTCGCCGGGTTTTTCGGTGCTCGCGGCGGCGGTGCCGGCGGCAAGCGCAGCTTCAACTGGAAGTCCATATTGATCGGCGTGGTGATCCTGGTGGCCGCCTACGGCCTGTCCGGCATCTACCAGCTTGACGAGCAGGAACGTGGCGTGATCTTCCGCTTCGGCGCCGTGCAGGCGGCGGAGAAGCAGCCCGGTCTGCGTTGGCGCCCTCGGCTGATCGACGAGTTGCGGCGGGTCAACGTCACGCGCGTGGACTCGCACGAGCACACCGCCCACATGCTCACGGAGGACAACAACATCGTCGACATGAGCCTCACGGTTCAGTACCGGGTCGACGATCCGATCGACTACACCGTGGAAGTCAGGGATCCCTTGGTGAGTCTCGAGAACGCCACCGAGAGCGCACTTAGGCACGTGGTCGGCGGCACCGACATGGCGTCGGTCATCACCGAAGGCCGGGCGGCGCTGGGCGCGGAGGTGGAGGAACGCATTCAACGCTACCTCGACACCTACCAGACGGGGATCGAGGTGGTGACGGTGAACATCGACCGCAGCGGACCGCCGGCTGAGGTGCAGGAAGCCTTCGACGACGTACAGAAGGCCGAGGAGGACAAGCAGCGTTCGATCAACCAGGCCGATGCCTACTACGAGCAAGTCGTGCCCACCGCCCGGGGCGAGGCGGACAGGGCGCTGCAGGAGGCGGAAGCCTACCGGGACCAGGTCATTGCCGAGGCGACCGGCGAGGCGGAACGCTTCTCCAAACTGCTCGTGGAGTACCGATTGGCCCCGGAGGTCACCCGCGACCGGCTCTACATCGACTCGGTGGAGTCGGTCCTCGGACAGAGTTCCAAGGTGATCGTCGACGTGGGCGACGACAACATCATGGTTCTGCCGCTCGACCGGCAGGGTTCGGGAACCATGAGCGACGAAGAGCTGCGCAACGTCACCGCGGGGACGGTTGCCAGCGACGACGGCGGCCAGTCGTCGCGTCGCGGGCGATGACGCAGTCCGTGAACGACAGAGAAGGAGGCTAACCATGAAGCTAAAGAACCTGTTGATGGTCGTCATCGCGGTCGTCGTCGTCTTGCTCCTCGGCAGCACGATCTACACCGTCCACGAAACGCAACGCGCGATCGTGCTTCGCTTCGGCGAACTCGCCAGATCCGACATTCAACCCGGCATCCATTGGAAGATCCCGTTCGCCGACGAGGTGCGCAAGTTCGACGGCCGCGTGCTGACGGTGCAGGTGCCGGTGCAGCGCTATCTGACCGTGCAGCAGGATCCGCTAAGGGTGAACTCGTTCGCCAAGTGGCGAATCGCCGACGTTGGGCAGTTTTACATCCGTAACGCCGGAGACGCGGAACGCGCCAGCAGTCGTCTCGAGGAGCGCGTCAGCGAGGGGCTGCGCAACGAGATCAGCCGCCGAACCCAGCACGACGTCATCTCCGGCGAACGGGACCAGCTCATGGCGGATCTGACCGCGCAGCTGAACGAGGTGATGACCGAGGAGATGGGCGTCGAGGTCATCGACGTCCGGGTCAAGCAGATCGACCTGCCGACCGAAGTGGAGGAGGCCGTGTTCCAGCGCATGAACTCCGACCGCGAGATCAAGGCCAACGAGGAGCGCGCCGCAGGCGAGGAGTTGGCCATCGGCCGCCGCGCGAACGCGGATCGCGAGGTGACCGTGATCCAGGCGGAAGCGTACCGAGACGCGGAGGAGATTCGCGGCGATGGCGACGCCAGGGCGGCGAACATCTACGCCGAGGCGTTCAACCAGGATCCGGAGTTCTACACCTTCTACCGGCTCGTGACCGCCTATCCGAAGGTGTTCAAGGACAAGGACGACGTGTTCGTCCTCGACCCGGAAAGCGCGTTCTTCAGGTACATGCATTCACCCGAGAAGCCGTAGCGCTGTCACCATCGACGCGCCGCCTCGCGGGACGGGACACTAGGGAGGCTCTGAACAAGTGGCACTGGGCGCAAGAAATGCCCGTAGGGGCGACCCTTGTGGTCGCCCGTGCAGTCACCGTACGGCGTCGGTTGCCAACAAGGGCGACCACAAGGGTCGCCCCTACGGCTTGTGAGCGGGCGCAACGTCGTCGTCATCGGCACGCAGTGGGGTGACGAGGGCAAGGGCAAGATCGTCGATCTTCTGACGGAACGCGCGGCTGCGGTCGTACGTTTCCAGGGAGGTCACAACGCCGGTCACACGCTGGTCATCGACGGCCGCAAGACCGTCCTGCACCTGATCCCCTCGGGCATCCTGCGCGACGGCGTCCAGTGCCTGATCGGCAACGGCGTGGTGCTGGCGCCGGAACCCCTGCTCGAGGAGATCCGCGATCTCGAAGCCAAGGGCGTGCCGGTGCGCGACCGACTGCGGATCTCCCCGGCCTGTCCGTTGATCCTGCCCTACCACGTCGCCATGGACGTGGCCCGGGAGAAGTCGCTGGGCGAGCAGAAGATCGGTACCACCGGGCGGGGCATCGGCCCGGCCTACGAGGACAAGGCCGCGCGGCGCGGCGTGCGCCTCGGCGACCTCTTCTACTGGCAGCAGTTCGCCTCCAAGCTCGCCGAGGTCATGGACTACTACAACTTCCTGTTGCCGAAGTACTACGGGGTTGAAGCGGTGGACTTCCAGGAGACCTTGGACACCACCCGCGAGGTCGCCGACGAGCTTCTGCCGATGGTGGCCGACATCGGTCCGATGCTCCACGATCTCCGCGAAGCCGGGGAGAACATCCTCTTCGAGGGCGCCCAGGGGGCGTTGCTGGATGTCGATCTCGGCACGTATCCGTTCGTCACCTCGTCGAACACCACCGTCGGCGGCGCGGCGGTGGGCAGCGGGTTCGGTCCCCGCTACCTCGACTACATCCTCGGCACCACCAAGGCCTACGCCACCCGCGTTGGCTCCGGGCCGTTCCCCACGGAACTCTTCGACGACGTCGGCCAGCGCCTGGCCGAACGCGGCGACGAATTCGGCTCCACCACGGGACGGCCTCGCCGCTGCGGCTGGTTCGACACGGTCGCCATCCGCCAGGTGGTGCAGATCAACAGCCTGTCGGGACTCTGCCTGTCGAAGCTGGACGTGCTCGACGGCCTCGACACGATCCGCATCTGCGTCGGCTACCAGGACGCCAAAGGCGCTTCGGTCCGGCCGCGTTTCGACAGCGAGTACTACTCGGAGATCCAACCCGTCTACGAGGATCTTCCGGGTTGGAGTGAGTCCACGGCCGGCGCGCGCTCCCTCGACGAACTGCCCCCGGCCGCGCGCGGCTACATCGAGCGCATCGAGGAGGCGGTGGGCGCGCCCATCTCCGTCATCAGCACGGGCCCCGACCGGGAAGAGACGATCGTCCTTGAGGAGTTGTTCTGATGACGCTGGACCCCAAGCTGCTTGAGATTCTCGTCTGCCCCGTCAGCAAGGCGCCCCTCGTGTATCGCCGGGAAGCCGACGAGCTGTGGTGCGTGGCCAGCGGCCTGTCCTACCCGATCCGCGACGGGATTCCCGTGCTGCTCGCCGAGGAGGCACGGGAACTCACCCGGGAGGAACTCGACTCCGTCGTTCGCGGGTAGAATCGCAGCAACGCCCGAGCCGTTGTAACGCAGTCTCATCACTTCGGGAGCAACGGAGAATCGCGATGCCATCCAACGCGTTCACCCGATTGCGGTTGCTGTTGACCGCCGCCCTGCTGTGCGCGATGTCCCACACCCCGCTGGCGCAGGAGGAGGACACCGGCCGCACGCACACCATCCCGCTGTTCATGTCGGCTGCGGATCCCGATGGCCGCCAGGGCTTCATTCGGGTTATCAACCACTCCGACGAGGCGGGTGAGGTGCGCATCTATGGCATCGACGATGCCGGCAATCGGAAGGGACCGGCGGTACTGACCATCGGTGCCTTGGAAACGAAGCACTTCAATTCCAATGACTTCGAGCAAGGCAGCCAGACCAAGGGTCTGTCCAATGGGGTTGGGTCCGGCACCGGCGATTGGCGTCTCGAGATGCACGCCGACGACCTGGACATCGAGCCGCTGGCCTATATCCGGACCACGTCCGACGGATTCCTGACCAGCATCCACGATGTGGTGGCCGAAGCGGCCATCGGTCACCGCGTACCCATTTTCAATCCGGCGAAGAACACCAACCAGGAGAGCTGGCTGCGCCTGATCAATCCGGGCGACACCGAGGTGACAGTGACCATTGAGGGACGTCGTGACGACACCGGAGAGTCCCGGGGCAGTGTCGAGCTGACAATAGCCGCACGGGCCGCGGCCACGGTCACGGCGACCGATCTGGAGAGCGGCGCCAGCCACATCGACGGGGAATTGGAGACGATCCCCAGTGGCAAGACCACCCTGTTCGTCTCCACCGACGACCCCATCCAGGTGATGAACCTGATGTCCACGCCCACCGGCCACCTGTCCAATCTGTCCGCCAGCAAGAGCGACTACCGCGGGGCCGTGGGCCTGTGGCGCGTGTCGTTCGACGAAGAAGGTCTGGACGACGGCTATGTCATCTTGATGCCCGACAGCCGCATGTACGCCTGGCTGCCCGAGTCGGCCGACCTGGTGCGCATCGCCCGGGGCACCTACCGCTCGGGACCGGCGACGGTTTCCGGTTCCGGCGAGTTGTTCGAGTCGGGCAAAGTCGAACGGGTGGGACTCTTCAACGTCGAGGGCGGCAGCGACGACTTCGAGTTCACCGCCGACTACCGCAGCGGCGACTGGATCCGGGGCGAATACACCGTCATGGGCGGCACGGCGCGCGCTTTCCGCGGCTGGGCGACCACGGGGTTCGGCCGAGGCAGCTCCAACCTCGAGGTGCTTGGCCTGTGGGCCGTGGAACTCGGCGACGATGCCGACCTTCCCGGCGACTTCGAGCTCGACCGCGAGGGCAACTTCGAGATCCATTTCGAGGCGGGGGGAGTCGAATGCGACGCCGAGGGCCAACTGCTGCCGGTCAACTCCGCGTTCAACGTCTACGAGGCCGACCCGAGCATCGTATGCCTCCTCATCGTTTTCGCACCCGGCGACGTCGAATTGATCCTCGCGGTGATGGACACGCCGGGCACCCCCGGCGACGGACGCCGGGCCATCGTCCTGGTCGTCGTCCCGGACAACAGGAAGATCGCCCTGGGTGCGACGTTCGAGCTGGAGTCCTCGTAGGGGCGACCGCGCGCGCTTCGCACACGTTGCGGGCCACCCGCTTCGAAACGGAGCCATCTCTTTGACTCCCATCCCCGCTAGGTCCATCATCCCCCTCCGTTGAACCAGTTGCAGAGCATCCCGCTTGCCGGGTTGCCTGCCGAATACAACAGCCGACAACCCGGCGAGGGAGTAGCTACCCCCGCCACGGCGAATAGGCGGGAACTTCCGCAGTTCTGCGATTGGTTCAACAACGACCCGGCACCACGCCGGATCCACGAACCAAAGGAACCAATCGCCATGAAGAACCTAGCCGTGATCGCCGCCGCCGTCCTCCTGACCGGCTGCGCCTCTCATCCCCGAGACATCATGCCCGAAGTCATACCCGAGCGAACGTACCAATCCCTGTCCTGCGATGGTCTGGAGGATGCATTGGCAAAGGCCAAGAACGACCTAGCGTCGGCATCGAAGCGACAGAAGAACAAGCGCACGCTCGACGGCGTAAGCAACGCCTTGTTGCTGCCCGGAGTCATGAGCCTGGCCAAGGACAGCAGCGAGGCCGTGGCCCACCACAAGGGCGAGATCGAGACCTTGACTCGATTGCTGGATGCCCGTTGCAGCGAAACCCCATGAAAAAGGGGCGTACCGCTTCCTCGACCAGCCGCACGATCTGGGTAGTCTCGAAGGGCCTGTCCGTCGCGGCTGCGGCGTCAACAATGAAGACAGCGAAAGGCGTGCGAAAGGACGACCAGTAGCGACGGTGGGGATCGCCGAAACCAGGAACACAACACCTAGGGGCTTGTGGACCTATCGATGCAACTCCCTTTCGAAGATCGCACGATGTCCATTTGCTAGGACGGGCGACCGCGCGCCCTTCGGGCGCGTTGGAAGTTCGCTTCGCGAACTTCTGCGCTGAAACCGCTACTCGAAGATTGCCAGGGTCTCGCCGATTCGCGCTGTTTCGATCTGGTGTTCGCACAGCGGGAAGCGCACCCACTCCTTGCGGCTGTAGAGTTCGGTCTGATCCGCGTAGTGGGGCGATGCCGGGTGGCTTGACTGGGACGACAGGAGCACCGTGTCGGCGATGGGACAGGCGTCGTCCCAGGTGACCGCCACGATGTAGCTGTTGCCGCGGCGTGGCCGGTAGCCGCCCCGGCGCAGGCTGGGGGAGATGGCGCCGTAGACGCCCGCATCGGCGTGGCCGCCGTGGATGGCGATGTGCTGGCCATGACGCACGGCGACCTGCACGTCGCCCCAGCGGGCATCCAGCTCCACGTCGTAGTAGTCGAGCGTGCTCACCGCCTGACTCAGCGAACGCACCACGAGCCGGCGGTTGGTGATCCTCGCGGTGTCGATACCGCGGGGCGTGTTCAGCGGATCGGCCGGATCGAAGTCCACCGCCCAGAAACTCCGCGACTCGATGAGGACGTTGAAGTCGCTTCCCAACTGCCGGTGGATCGCCCGCCAGAACTCCGTGAAGACCTGGGCGCCGCGGCTGTCCACATCGACCCGGCGGTCCCACGCGGCGAGAACGCCGCAGGCTCGCAGCGCCCTCTCCTGTTCGGCGTCGCCGTCGCCTTCGAGATCGGCGCAGATCGCCAGCACGTCGTCGAGCACGATCTCGGCCGCGTACACCCGGTTCCGATACATGAACGCCTTCAGCGACTCCAGGGTGAAACCCGGCGCGTCGTCGAGGCCGTCGCTGGCGTTGCGGCGTTCCTCCACCATCAGGTGGCCGATGCGCGTGCGCAGGCTCTGCTGCCTGTTCTCGTAGCCGAGCCAGCCGAACAGCGGCGGGAAACCGGTCAAGGGCTGGTTCGGATTGCTGAGCCAGTAGCTGTCGTTGCCGTTGCCGACGTAGTCCGTGGTCACCAGCATCGGCCGCGCTTCGTAGCCGAAAAGGTTCGAGTCGGCAGGACTGTCGTCGTCCTCGCCCCACTCGCACGCGGCGGAACTGCCGTCCAAGGTGATGACCGCACCGTTGGTGAATGCCTCGAGCAGTAGGCCGAGTTCGGTGCTGCACGCCTGCCGCTGCGGTTCGGTGACGTGAGGGACGGCGGCCATCTCGCCGTAGAAGGCTTGGCCCTGCCGGTCCGCCGCCAGGGTGTGGAACACAGGCACGCCGATGCCCTTCAGCGCCTCGCGGAACTCGTCGATGGTACGAGCCTGGCCCATGGCCAGGTATTGATCGACGGCATCGGTGCTCCTGAGGGCGTTGGCGTCGCGTATGGCCAACAGGTTGCCGTTCACCATCGGCCAACCGCCGAGCACGCTGGTGAGTCCGCCGAGGCTCACCACGGGCCCGAAGTGGGTCCGGTAGAAGGTGCGGCTGCGTTCTTCCAGCGTGCCGTCTTCGAGCCTGACGTCGATGGTCACGTCGTGGTCGGTGATCCTGCGCCAACCGTCTTCGTAGCGGTATTCCAGCGGGTCGCTCGGGTTGAGTTCTAGTTCGTAGAGCGTGAACCGGGCGGCGAAGGACGTGGTGTGGGTCCACGCGAGATCACGGTTGAAACCGATTCCTACCCACGGAATGCCGTGCAGCGCCGCACCGGCGACGTCGTAGATGCCGGGAATCTTCAAGTGGAGTTGATGGAATCCACCGGCGTCGTTCCAACCGCGATGGGGATTGCCGAGGAGAAGCCCGCGACCCGTCTGGCTGAGATCCCGACCGACGGCCAGCGCGTTGCTGCCGCCGTCCACTCGGGTCAGGTGATGTCCGCTGGCGCGCATCGCCGTCTGCAGTGCGGCCAGGTCGTCGTGGTCGAGGCCGGTCACCGCGGTTCCATCGGGCCCCGTGGGTTCGAAGATCGCCCGGCGCACCGTGCTCTGATCGGAGCTACCGTCCAGCACGACCCGCGAGGTCAGCATCCAGATGTCCACCTCGTCGATCTCGTAGACCCAGTCGGCATCCCGGCAGCCCGCATCGCCCGCCGGCAGGTTGCCGACGCCTGTGTCTCGGAGGTAGCGGTTCATGCCTGCCGCGAAACCCTCGGTGAGCTGCCGTGCACGGGCGTCGGGGGGCGGCAGATGGTTGCGCCGGAACTCCTCCTTGGTGCCGAACAGGAACCTTAGGACGAAGTCGGCCGTGACGTCCCCGCCCTGTTCGCCGAAGAACTCGGCCGAACGGCTGGTGGCGAAGACGATGGCACGCATGGCGATGCAGAAGTTGTCCTGCGCGTAGGCATAGCCGTAGCCGTAACCGAGACCGCGCCAGTCGTCGGCGGTGACGTGGGGGATGCCGTACTCGGTGCGCACGATTTCCGCCTCGAAGCGCGGTTCAGGTGGCAGCGGCGACGTGTCACCGGAACAACCCCCGAGCCAGGGCACGAGGCAGCAGGCGGCGGCAACACCGCGCAAAGTCGTGGACTTGACCGGGGAACGGGACACCGCGTGCCGGGAGGCCGGATATGGAGCCCGGATGCTATCCTTTGAAGCATGCAAACACCAAAGGGACAGGCGCGGGGAACTTCAATGGCTTCGCCACTTGAAGAGAACGGCATGCGCGGCTCTGGCCTGCCGGACGTCGCCAGCCGGGAAGTGCTGCACACCGGCACGCTCGACTGGGTCGGCATGGGCGACATCCGCCAGCCCATCGACGTCCGCGACGGCGACGATGCCCACCGGGTCGAGGCGAGGGTGCAGCTCTATGTCGATCTCGCCGACGCCGAGGCCAAGGGCATCCACATGTCGCGCCTGTACCTGATCCTCGATGAGCACTCGGCCACCCGTCCCCTGAGTTGCGCGGGCCTGAAGCTGCTGCTCGCCTCGCTGCTCAAATCCCACCGCGATCTCTCTCATCATGCCTTCGTCGAGTTCGCCTTCGACTATTTCCTCCGCCGGCCGTCCCTGGTGACCGAGAACTCCGGCTGGAACAGCTACCCCGTCGCGATACGCGGCTGGGCCGGCGACGGCGATGTCCGCATCGAGCTGGATCTCGGGGTGTGGTACTCCAGCACCTGCCCCGCCTCCGCCGCCTTGGCTCGTCAGTTGATCCAGGAGCAGTTCGGCGAAGACTTCGGCGGCGAGGACCGGGTGTCCGCGGCGCAAGTGAAGGACTGGCTAGGGACCGAGCGGGCGATCGCCGGCACCCCCCATGGGCAGCGCAGCATCGCCAAGGTGCGCGTTCGTCTCGACGATGCGCTCACCGCCTTCCCGATCACCGACCTTGTGACCGACATCGAGCGCGCCCTGTCGACGCCGGTGCAGACCGCCGTCAAGCGCGAGGACGAACAGGAGTTCGCCCGGCTGAACGCCGCCAACCTCATGTTCTGCGAGGACGCCGGACGCCGCCTGAAGTCCGTCCTGGACGTCAATCCGGACGTTATCGACTTCCACGTCCGCGTCGAACACCACGAAAGCCTGCACGCCCACGACGCCATCAGCGTTTTCGCCAAGGGCATCCCCGGAGGCTACACGGCCGTCCCCTGACCCGCCGTTCTACGCCCCGGCTGGTGGGCCCTTTTCGCCCAGCACGGACTCCCCGCCGGAGTTTCTCGACAGCGAAACTCCAACGCGCCCGCAGGGCGCGCGCGCGCGCCTACGCCAGCGACTGCGCCAGCATGTAGCGGTTGCCGTCGGGGTCGAAGAAGGTCGCGAGCTTGACCATCCCCGGCAGTTCGACGGTGTCGCCCTCGAACTTCACACCCTTGGTTTCGAGTTCGGCGCGGGCCGCGTCGATGTCGACGACGCCGAACACCGGCGTGGACCCGCCATCGCCGTCCACCGGTCCGTCGGTTTGGGAAAGACCGATACTCACGCCTTCGGCGGGTGTTGCAACCTCCGCCCAGCCGGCTTCGGCCACTTTGAAGGTCTCGTCGAAACCCAACACCTCCTTGAACCAGGCGAGGGACGCCTCGAGGTCGCTGACGGCGGACGACAACGTGATCGTCCCGTTGAAGTTCATTGCGGGCATATCGGCTCCTGTCTGGGCACTACTGGCACGCTGACGTTCCAGCGCGGTCAACGTGATACGGTAATCCGCAATCACGAACGGCGTCGAACTCTACGACATGGCGCAAGGAGACCGCCAGATCGTCTTCGCCTTCGGGCAGCGCACCGATGGCGACGCGACGATGCGCGCCCTGCTCGGGGGCAAGGGCGCGAACCTTGCCGAGATGGCCCGTATCGGCCTGCCCGTGCCGCCCGGATTCACCATCTCCACCGACGTCTGCGGCTGGTACTACGACCACGACGGCGGCTATCCGCCCGGATTCGACGACCTGTTGCGGGCACACCTGGTCGCGATCGAAGAGCAGCAGGGCAAGCGATTCGGTGACCCCGACGATCCGCTGCTCGTCTCCGTGCGTTCCGGCGCCCGGGAGTCCATGCCGGGGATGATGGACACCATTCTCAACTTGGGGCTCAACGACGACACGGTCGAAGGACTTGCCGCCCGCACGGGCGACCACCGCTTCGCCTATGACTGCTACCGGCGGTTCATCCAGATGTACGGCAACGTCGTCCTTGGGGTCCGGGCGGAGTCGGAGGCTCGGGGCGATCCTTTCGAAGCGCGTCTCGATGCGCTCAAGCGCGAGACGGACGGAGGTCGAGATGCCGATCTCGAACTCGAGCAGCTAGCGGAGTTGGTCGGACGCTACAAGGCCATCGTGCTGAAGCACACGGGTACGCGGTTTCCCCAGGACGTGGACGAACAGCTCAGGCGCGCCATCGGGGCGGTGTTCGGTTCCTGGTCCAACGAGCGGGCCGTGCTCTACCGCCAGCGCTACGGCATCCCCCGTTCCCCCGGTACGGCGGTCAACATCCAGGCGATGGTGTTCGGCAACCGCGGGTCCGATAGCGCCACCGGTGTGGCGTTCACCCGCGATCCGGCGACCGGCGAGAACGTGATGTACGGGGAATACCTCGAGAACGCCCAGGGAGAGGACGTGGTGTCGGGCATTCGCACGCCTCGGCCCATTGCCGAGCTTGCCGCCGACATGCCGGAGACCTATCACGAACTAGAGTCGGTTCGCGGCAAGCTCGAACGGCACTTCCGCGACATGCAGGACTTCGAGTTCACCATCGAGAACGGCCGGCTCTATCTCCTGCAGACCCGCAACGCCAAGCGCACCGGCCTCGCCGCGGTACGCATCGCGGTGGAGATGAACCGCGAACGGCTGATCGACCGCGCCTCGGCCCTGCGACTCATTCCGGCGGAATCCATCGGCTCGCTGCTCGCGCCGACGTTCGACACCGACGCAATCGCCGACGCCGCCGAGGTCGCCCGCGGCCTGCCGGCTGGTCCCGGTGCGGCGAGCGGGCGCGTGGTGTTCACCTCGCAGCAGGCCGCCGACTGGGCCGCGCGCAGCGAGCGGGTGATCCTGTGCCGGACGGAGACGAGTCCCGAGGATTTGAAGGGCATGCTGGCGGCCCAGGGCATCCTCACGTCGCGCGGCGGCGTCTCGTCCCACGCGGCGCTCGTGGCCCGGCAGTTGGGCAAGGTCTGCGTCTGCGGCACCGCGGGCGTTGCCTTCGACTACGCCAGGGGCACGCTGACCGCGGGCGGCGTGGTCCTGCGCGAGGGCGACGCCATCTCCCTGGACGGGTCCACCGGCGCGGTCTATCCCGGCGAGATCGCCACCACCCCGTCGGAGGTCCAGCGCGTCCTCGATGGCGACATGAAACCGGAAGACAGCCTTTGGTACGGCTACTACCAGACCGTGATGGGCTGGTCCGACCTCTACCGGCGAATCAAGGTTCGGACCAATGCGGATACCCCGGAGATGGCCACGGACGCGATCCGATACGGGGCGGAGGGCATTGGGCTTTGCCGCACCGAGCACATGTTCTTCGAGGGCGAACGCATCCACGTCATGCGCCGGATGATCCTCGCTGCCGGCGAGACCGAGCGACGCGCCGCGCTCGATTCGCTTCTGCCCTACCAGCGTGCGGATTTCACCAGCCTGTTCCGGACGATGGCCGGTCGTCCGGTGACGATCCGCCTACTGGATCCGCCGCTGCACGAATTCCTTCCCGCGGCACCGCGAGCCCGACGTGCACTGGCCGCCAAGTTCGGCCTGTCGGAGTCCGAGGTCGAGGAGCGCATCCACAACCTGACCGAGGTCAATCCCATGCTCGGCTGCCGCGGCTGCCGGTTGGGCATTCTCTATCCCGAGATCACGGAGATGCAGGCGCGGGCGATCTTCGAAGCCGCGGTCGACGCATCCGCCGGCGGCTACGGCGTCCCCGTGCAACCCGAGATCATGGTTCCGCTGGTGGGTTTCCGCGAGGAACTCGCGGACCAGGCGGCCATCGTCCGCCGGGTGGCGGACGATGTCATGAACAAACGCGGGGTGGGCCTCGACTACCAGGTGGGCACGATGATCGAGGTTCCGCGGGCAGCCCTGGTGGCCGACGAGATCGCCGCCGAAGCGGAGTTCTTCAGTTTCGGCACCAACGACCTGACGCAGATGGCCCTGGGTCTCTCCCGCGACGACATGAACTCGTTCTACGAGAGCTACATGCACAAGGAGATCTACAGCGTCGATCCCTTCGTGCGCATCGACGAGCGCGGCGTCGGCCGCCTGATCCACGAAGCCGTTCGCCTAGGGCGCGCGAGCCGCCGGGATCTCAAGATCGGCATCTGCGGCGAGCACGGCGGCGATCCCGCGTCCATCGAGTTCTGCCAGGCGGTCGGGCTCGACTACGTGAGTTGCTCGCCCCCGCGCGTACCCGTGGCGCGCCTCGCCGCGGCCCAGGCGGCGTTGGGGCCCGGCTGACCGGGTCCGTCTTCGATTCCATCCACCCTTGGCACGCAGCGTTGGGTGCCCCTTTTTCCCCGCAGGGTGGATGTCCCCTTTCCGCGGTACGACAGCCTCCCCGTGCGAAAAGTACTCCTCGACCGGCGGCACGCGGGAGCCGCATGCGGTTGATGCCACGGCGACTGCCGCCACGGCCAGGACCATGGGACCGACGGGAACTTTCCGCCTGGCGACGTCGCTTCGCGCCACGGGAACTCCAGGAATCTGTCGATGGAGTATGCCGACGACAGACCGGCCGCGTTGAACGACACGGCGCGGACACCTGTTTCAGCCGAAACGGCCGACGCGAGACCGCCCTGTCAATGGCAACCGAAAACGGCGCGGTTGGCAGCCGAAGAACGGCAGCCTTTCGGGGTCTAGTGGGCGGTGTTGTTCTCTCGCACGGCGAGGCTCGCGTCGGGTTATGCCGCGTCCCCGCGGATGCTGTTGTCTCACGCGGGCTGGCGCGCACCAGATCCTAGCGGTCGCGCGTCCGGTAGCTGTTGCCGCGGATGTTGACATTGACAGTCAATGTTCCAGTGTGCGGGCAACCCGGAGACCGACATCGAACGACCTATCGTTTAGGCCGCTTGCGGAGCGGTACGCCGAGCGGTGGCGATGCGGTGGCTGGCTCCACCATGAGCCGCCACGCACCACACGCCGCCTGCATTCGCCCACCAGCCATGCGCTGCCGTCCAACGGCGCTCCGTCGTAGGATTCGTTCCAGCAGTCCTGTACCCACTCGGCCACGTTGCCGTGCATGTCAAAGAGTCCGAATGCGTTCGGCTCGTATGATCCGATCGGTGCCGTCTTATGGAACCACCGACTAGCGCAACCCCGTCCGCAGTTCGCACGATTCTCGCCCAGCTCGTCCCCCCAACTGTACTTCGTGGTCGTTCCTGCACGCGCCGCATACTCCCACTCCGCCTCGCTTGGCAGACGGTAGTCCCCGCCGGTCTGGGCAGACAGCCAGTTCACGTACCGCTGCGCATCGGCCCAGGAGACGTGGATCGCCGGCCGTTGCCTGCGGCCCCAACCCTCATCGTCCGCGTCCTCCGCGTCCGCAAACCGATCATAGTTCTCGAACGGGATCTCGTAGACCGAAAGCGCGAACGGCTTCGGAATCACGACGTCGTGATCGGGTTTCATGTTGCCGAACGGAAGCCCGTCGGGCGACAGATCGCCCATGCGAAACCTTCCCGCAGGAATCACCACCATATGCGGTCCCGTCCCCCCGGAACGCAGCCGATCCTGGAAAACCGCACCCGGCATCCGAGCGAGACGCGCGATGCCCTCCTCGGTCAACAACCCGTCCCGCATGGATGGTCCAAGAGCACCGAAGCCGAGCTCGCGCTCGTACCTGTCCCTGTGGGTGGAAAGATCGACCTGATCGACGTACGTCAGCCGGTACGAGTAGGGCCCCATCCTGGCACCTCCCTGGAAGTACCAAAGCGCGAGTTCCTCCGGCGATTCGCCCAGCGCCATGTAGGCTACTTCCTGTACAAGCGAGTACCCGGATCGTTCGTCGGCGCCCGGGATGGGCGTAAAGGTCAAATCTCGTGTCGAAACGAAGCAACCACAGTGGGGCTCGTAGCGGAAGTCGGCATCGGCGTATTTTTCGCCGGCCTGGTATTTCACCAGCACGACGTCGCCGACGGTCGTGTCGATCCTCAACGCCAAGACGGGCCAAGCAGCGTCGCTCACATCTTTCGGAAACGACGTTCGTTCCGAACTTCGGCTCGACAACGCCAGTTCCGAGACGTAGACACCGCCGATGATCGGGTAGTCGATCGAGGTCTCGCAGCCGACAGCAAACAGCAGCGGCACGGTCGTCAGCAGCAATCTAGCGCGGAACGGTAGTGTAGCGCCCATCCTTGTACTCCCAGAACCACACGACTTCGTTGTCGTAGAAACCACTTCCGTACTGGCCATCCGATATCACGTCAATGTGCCTTTGGTTCCAACTACCACCTCGATCCTGATCCGGAAAAAAGATGATTCCTTCCCGGCCCTCGAAATCCTTCAACTGCCACTTGCCAGTCGGGTGCTTCATCTTCTGAGGACGTCCGAGGCGCTCTTCGAGGAAGTCCGCCATCGCCTCGGCGCCCATCTGGATTATGGTGTCCTCTCCGTGTATGTGTATCGGGGCGTATTTCTCTGAACCCGAAATGTCCACACCGAGCTCGTCCAGCGCCAAACTGAATCGTACCGCACATTCGTTGTCCGCCTGTCTGCAGTAGTCCCCTAGCGGATCTGGGTACGTTTCGAGAATCTCGCTCGGACTTGGAAAGCGGCGCGTTTGCGAGTGGAGGGTTCCGTCTCCCGCATCATCCGGCATTGCCGGGAAGCGACTCCCATCGACCACCGGTTCGTCCGCAGGGCTCTCCTCCGCCACAATGAGACTGCGCACGGTCCGCACCAGCCGGTCGAACGGCCGCACCCGCGTTCTCCAGCCGTACCCGACCCTCACCCTCCCGTCCCGATTCCACGTGAGGCTCGGGACCAGTGTGCGGTGCACCCGGACTCCGAACACGCGCGTGAGCGACGACACCGTCACCGTGCGGGTTCCGCCGCCCGGCGGGCCGCCGCCGCCGGTAAAGTTCACGCAGTTCGACCCGGGCGCGCTGCACGACCCCGCGACGAACAGCCCTGTCGGGTCCGTGCGGCTCAGCGGGTTGTTGCCGACGTAGCCGTAGAGCGCCCACCCCTGGCTGCCCGCCGGCCCCGAGACCACCGGGTCCGGGCTCAGGAAGCGCCCCAGCAGCGGGTCGTACACCCGCCCGTTCATGTGCACCAGCCCCGTGCGGTCCAGATGCTCGTGCCCCGTGAATCCCCGCGACGCCCGCCGCCCCTGCGCGGCGAGCAGCGCCGTCGACGACGCGGCCGTCAGCCGCCCCGTCCAGTCCGGCCGCCGCCGGTCCCCGTACGGGTCGTGGGCCAGCACGACGAGTTCGGCGCCCGCCGAGTCGGTCACTGACTCCACGGACCCCAGATGGTCCCGGTGCGGGTACTCCCACGACGACGACGCGGCGCCGCCGCCCGCCGGCGTGGTGCGCACGTGCACCGCCGCGCCGAGCCGCGTCCGCTCCACCACCGAGCCGTCGGCCCGGTACGTCTTCTCGTACGCCCCCGCGTAGTACGTGTCCTCGGTCCCCCCGGACCACTCGCCGCACCGGTGGTACCGCGCCCCATCCGGCCCGTGGGCGAACGCGTCCCGCGCCGTCGACGTCGACGTCGCGCTCGCCGCGAGGCGCACCTCCGTCGCCAGCCCCCGCTCGTCCCACGACACGAAGCGGTCGTCCCCCGGCCGCTCGTAGCGCGTCACGTGGCCCGACGCGTCGTGGTGCAGCGTCCACGCCGCGCCGCCCACCGTCACGGAGTCCAGCCGCCGGTCCGCCGGGTCGTACCCGTACGCCGTCGCCGACCGGCCCGCCGACGCCGAGTCGGTCTTCGA